>CALGRQ010000405.1 GCA_937880795.1 uncultured Dyadobacter sp.
AGGCCATTGCTTATGGTTTCACCATTGGTATAGTGGGCTGTTACCAGGGCTACAATGCCAGTAAGGGAACCGAAGGCGTGGGTAAAGCGGCCAATTCTTCTGTGGTAATTTCCATGTTCCTTATATTCATTGAGGAGGTGATCATCGTTCAGGTATCAAATTATTTTAGAATTTAAGCATGGTAGAAACCAGCAATAATGCATCTCCCGTCATTGAGGTGAAAGATTTGTATAAATCATTCGGCGACCTGCATGTATTAAAAGGCGTGAATTTGCAGGTAAATAAGGGTGAGAATGTGGTAGTTCTTGGTCGATCAGGAACAGGAAAATCGGTTCTTATTAAAATTCTGGTGGGCTTGCTCAATCAGGACAAGGGATCGGCCATTGTTTTAGGGCAAGAAGTATCTGCACTCAATGAAAAGGAATTGCGCCAACTACGGATGAAAATTGGCTTTTCATTCCAGAACAGTGCGTTATACGATAGTATGACTGTTCGGGAGAATCTTGAATTTCCGCTTGTAAGGAATGTGCAAGGCCTTACAAAGGCGGATATCGACGATAAAGTAAAATCCGTTTTAGATGCCGTGGGTCTACTTCAAACCATCAATCAGGCACCGTCTGAATTATCAGGAGGGCAAAGAAAACGGATTGGTATAGCCAGGACACTCATTTTAGAGCCTGAAATTATGCTCTATGATGAACCCACTGCTGGTCTCGATCCCATCACCTGTATAGAAATTAACGAACTCATCAACGAGGTTCAGGAAAAATACCATACGAGCGCCATTATTATTACACATGATCTTACCTGCGCCCGTCAAACTGGAGATAGAATTGCCATGCTTTTGGATGGTTACTTTACCGAACAAGGCACCTTTGAAGAGGTATTTGCCACACCAGACGACAGAATTAAAAGTTTTTACGATTATAATTTTATAAAATAGTAATGGAAACATCAAACAGAAAACGATCCATAACAGTTGGTCTATTTGTAATCATCGGCGTACTCATTTTTGTGGTGGGCGTGGTTACAATTGGCAGTATGAAAAAGATATTTGCCACCAGTATATCCGTCAAAAGTATTTTTCACGATGTGAACGGATTGAAACCCGGTAACAACGTGTGGTACTCTGGTGTTAAAATTGGGACCGTCAAAAAAATCAGTTTTCTTGATAACGAACAAGTGGAGGTAATCCTGAATATTGAAGAAAAATCCCAGGAGTTTGTTCGTAAAAACGCGAAAGCAAAAATCAGTACAGATGGTTTGATCGGAAATAAAATCATTGTGATATATGGAGGTTCACAAAAAGTGCCATCCATTGAAGACGGAGATCAACTGGCTGTGGAAAAGATCGAAAGTACCGAAGAGATGATTGCGGTACTATCCGAAAACAATAAAAACCTCTTAGGCATTACCAGTGCATTTAAAACAATCAGCAAGAACATCATGGATGGAAAAGGAACCGTTGGGATGTTGCTGAACGACGAACGCCTGTATAATGATGTGGATCAAACGCTGGGAGCGCTCAGAAAAGCCTCCGTAAATGCACAGGCCATGACTGCGTCCTTGTCTGGCTTTACTGCTAAATTGAACCAAAAGGGTGGCTTGGCGAATGATTTTGCAACCGATACCGTAATCATGAGGGATATCAGAAGCACCATCGGAAAACTGAATGAAACGGTTGCCTCTGCCAATATGATGGTTGAAAATCTTAAAACAACAACTGCATCTTTAAATTCCAACAAAACAAGTCCTCTTGGTGTATTGCTACACGATGAGAAAACTGCGGCAAACCTTAAAGGAACGTTGCAAAATCTGGAAAGTAGCACCGAAAAACTGGATGAAAATATGGAAGCGTTACGTTCAAACTTTCTATTTAGAAAATATTTTAAACGTAAAGCAAAAGAAGAAGGTAAGCAAGAAGCGGCAAAAAACGAGGTTCCGGCAGATACTACCAAATAGATTTGCAACCCGATTCATAATTCTAGAATTTTTGCTACACGTTAAAATGAAATGTTTTCTTAATTTGTAAAAAAATAAAAAGTATATCAAATTTTAGAGACTAGGATCACATGCTACTTCAAATTAATCCACTATTGGATGTTAAATATTTAAACCAGGTTTATGGTGATGACGCCACCATCATACACCTCATTTTTGATGCCTTTATATCGGATTCACTTCCGCGATGGAATAATTTGGAAATCGCTCTAAAAGAAAATAATATGGTGGAAGCTGCCAGTATCGTACATGGACTTAAACCTTCGTTTACTATGGCTGGACTGACAAACTTACGAACCAAGGTAGACGCCCTTGAATTGGCCATTAAAGAGAATACGGATATAGAGATTCTTAGAAGCAGCTACCAAAAAATATCTGATGAGTTACGTCCCCTGATACCAGTTTTAGAGAGCGAATCGAAAAGGCTCGCTCATTTATAATGCATGCTTTGTAATTGTTGAAGAGCGCCCTCACTAGGCGCTCTTTCTTTTTGCCTTCTCCCATACTGCCGACTGGCTTCCTTTGAAGTATCGCACCATACCGGCCAGCACAGCGTAATTCATGATGCAGAAATAATAAGGAACGAAAAGTAATTTGACTTTTATCTTTCTCTTCTCTAAAATCCAACCTGCAAAAGCCATCAAATAAAACAAACATTGCCCGGCCATGAGCAGATCGTATATGGAACTTTCATCATATATGCTTAGGTATATGTTTACTATAAATGTCAAGATAAGCAGGAACGGTGTTGCAGTCCAGCGAAGCACCCGATGACTGATATATTGAAATGACAACAAACCATGTTTGATGGGATTTAGCAAATGTTTTAGTCTAACAATAGATTGTATTCCCCCTGCCGCAATTCTAATTTTACGTTTAAGTTCCTCTTCAATATTATCTGAGGGTAACTCTGAGGCATAGGCATTAGGCTCATATACGATTCTATACCCCTGTTCTGCTATACGAAGCGATATCATAAAGTCATCCAGAATCGTATCCATTTCAACGTGTCTATACAGAATCCTTCGCACGCTGAATAACTCACCAGCAGCCCCAACAACGGAGTATAGTTCAGAATCCCACTTTTTCAGCATCGATTCGTATTGCCAATAGAAACCCTCTCCTGCCGTTGCATCTGATTTCTCATCCTGCATTACTCGTTTTTCTCCGGATACAGCCCCTACTTTTGGATCGTAGTAATGCCGTGCAATGAGCGACAAAGCTTGCGGATTTAAGAAAGTGTTCGCATCCGTAAATACGACTATTTCCGTTTCAACTGTTTCCATAGCTCTGCGCATGGCATTAATCTTACCTAACCGTCCTTCCGAATGTAGTAAGGTTATCTCCGAAAAGCGGCTCACGATATCAGGGGTATTGTCTGTAGAGCCATCCGTTACGAAGATTATTTTCAACTTGTTACGATCGTATTCAAGTGCCAAAGTATTTTTGATCTTATCCAGAATCAAACTCTCTTCATTATACGCAGCCACGACGAGTGTAAGGGTAGGCTGATAAAATCCAAGGGGCAACACACGTCTTTCACCCTTTAACACTCGTCGGATACGAACCAGTACATATAGAACAATCCCATATCCCAGGTAGGTATAAAAAACAATAAATAAGCTAAACCAGTATATTACACTCATATTTTATCGATTTATCTCAATCCCCAATTTTGGACTGTCTACGCCATTTGCAAAATGCCATAAAACGGCCTTGAAATAAGGAATAATGAATTCAAACTCTCCTTTTATTAGGTAGTTGAAAAGATTACGGGGTGTTACCACACAAAAGAAAAAAGCACAGAACACAGCAAACTGAAACGTAGAAGCATGCTTGCGAACAAATAATATCCGGTTGCGATTCATAAAATACTCTTTCAAAACCGACCTTCTTCCAACCGATACCGATTCTTTGTGAAAGATTAACGCCTGCAAATTTG
>CALGRQ010000406.1 GCA_937880795.1 uncultured Dyadobacter sp.
AAAAGTGGGTGGTTAGAGGAGATGGACAGGTGAGGTGGTAAAAAATCCTAATAGAATTCTAAGGGAGTAGCACTAACGGGTACTACTCCCTTTTTTTATACCTTTGTCTGAAAATAATTCGTTGACAAGCCAACCCAGTATGAATCCTATCGAAGCGACTGAAAATATAGATACGTTAAGTAAGGAAGCCATTGAGCTCTTGAAAAAGCTAATTGAAACACAATCTTTTAGCAAAGAAGAAGAAGGAACTGCACTTTTGATTGAGTCGTTTTTTGATAAAAATGAAATACCGTTTCAACGCAAAAAAAATAATATATGGGCGTTTAACAAGTATTTTGATGCTTCGAAGCCTACCTTATTACTCAACTCGCATCACGATACGGTAAAACCTAATAAGTCGTGGACGCTCAATCCTCTGGAGGCAGGTATTCAGGATGGGAAATTATATGGGTTGGGCAGCAATGATGCCGGAGGTTGTTTGGTCTCCCTAATGGCTACATTTAAGCATTTCTATAATCGGGAAGATCTGTCGTATAACATCGTTATGGCTGCTACCGCTGAGGAAGAGATTTCTGGCAAAGAAGGATTGGAAATAGTAGTGCCCGAGTTACCGGAAATTTCATTTGCTATTGTGGGGGAACCAACAGAAATGAATCTTGCCGTGGCGGAAAAGGGTCTGTTGGTACTTGATTGTACCGCAAGAGGGAAATCGGGGCATGCTGCTCGGGAAGAAGGTGATAATGCGATTTATAAGGCCTTAAAAGATATAGCCTGGATCTCGTCTTATCAGTTTCCGAAAGTGTCACCAACCTTAGGACCCGTTAAAATGTCGGTTACGATCATTAATGCGGGTACACAGCATAACGTTGTGCCGGATATATGCAATTTTACCATTGATGTTCGTGCTACGGATCAATATACACTGGAAGAAGTCATCGATATTATTCAGTCTCACCTTCAATCTGAAGTACATGCGCGTTCAATTCGTCTGAGACCATCTAGTATTCCGATGGATCATCCCATTGTGAAAGTTGGGCTTGCTCTTGGGCGTACAGCGTATGGCTCACCAACGACTTCTGATCAGGCGTTACTCGATTGCCCGTCACTAAAGATGGGGCCGGGTCATTCAGGTCGCTCTCATAGTGCGGATGAATATATATATATAGAAGAGATTGGAGCAGGTATTGCTCAGTATATCACAATGCTGGAACAAGTGATTGTAAATCGTATATGAAATTTTATCAGGAAGAGGACATCAAGGGTTTCGATCTTGTTCAGTTTGAGTATATCAAAACGGAACAAGATCAGCACATTTTTAAAATCATCCTGAATCGCCCTGAAAAGCGCAACGCCTTTACACCAGCTATGGCCGAGGAAATTACCTATGCCCTGGCTTATGCACATTATAGTAGTGATATCAGATGTGTAATATTGTCGGCCGAAGGGTCTGTTTTTTGTGCCGGAGCCGATCTACAGGCATTTCATGATCCTGGTGCGTCCATGAGGAATAATAGCATACCGGTGGCACGTGAAGAAGTGAAATTGGGCGACGCTTTTGCCCAGCTTTTAAAACCGAGTATTGCAATAGTTCATGGACCAGTACTTGCGGGAGGGTTTTTAATGATTTGCGGGTGTACCTTCGTATATAGCGTGCCTGAGGCGACATATAGCTTGCCAGAAGTAAAACGAGGTATATGGCCAATGCAGGTAATGGCTTCGCTACTCCCTATTGTGCCTGCGAGAAAAATCATGGAAATGGCTATCACAGGCCGGGTCTATTCCGCCCCCGAGGCATTGGATTTAGGTCTGGTTACCCATATTTATCCATCAGAGCACTTGACGTCAGAAGCCGAAAAATTGGCAGCCGTAATCTGCTCCAATGCTCCTTATGCCATTCGGTTGGGTATGGATGCGTTTCAAAAAATGCAGTTATTGCCTCAGAATGAGCAGCAAACATTCTTAAAGGGCCAATTGAGTCTACTGCTGAAATCAGATGATGCCCATGAAGGAACACAGGCCTTCAAAGAAAAAAGAAATCCTGTTTGGAAAGGTAAGTAATGATCATGCACGAGCATAGCTGCAATCTTTGCTTGGTTAGCAAAAGATAATCAAGACAGCATATACAAAATGCTTTATTGTACGCAAAATGAGATAGGATTTAGTTGCCAGGTACTATTTCAATTTCCTCACCATACTGGTTGTGGAATTTGAAATCCGTAACGCCTAGTGACGAATCTTTGATCAGCTTCACCCAGGTCTTATACTGGAAGAACCACTTCACCTGACGGGACATAATACCTTTGGTAAAATAGGAGTGAAGGAATGGGTGCAGAACCACAGTAATGCCCCGCTCATTTTGTTTTGAAAGCATGTAATCGAGGTTATTTTCGATTACATCCGACACCAATATGCTCGCCTGAATAGTTCCCGTTCCGCCACATGTAGGACATGTTTCGCGGGTTACGATATTCATTTCTGGACGTACACGTTGGCGTGTAATTTGTAGCAAACCAAACTTAGAAAGAGGAAGAATGGTGTACTTAGAACGATCACCCTTCATTTCATCTCGCATGGTATCGAAAAGAACGCGTTTGTTTTCCGCCTTCTTCATGTCGATAAAATCCACTACGATAATACCGCCCATATCGCGCAGACGCAACTGACGGGCAACTTCTTTGGCCGCTTCCAGGTTGACACTTAGGGCCGTGGCTTCCTGATCTTCCTCAGAGTTTGATTTATTACCGCTGTTCACGTCAATGACGTGAAGTGCTTCGGTATGTTCGATAATAAGGTAACCACCATTTGGTAAGCTAACTGACCGGCCAAAAAGCCCCTTGATCTGTTTTTCCATACCAAACTGCTCAAACAGCTTGTTCTTGCCAGTGTGCAGCTTAAGAATGTTTTCCTTATCAGGCGCTATATTGTGGATATAAGCC
Source organism: uncultured Dyadobacter sp. (assembly GCA_937880795.1). Taxonomy (GTDB): domain Bacteria; phylum Bacteroidota; class Bacteroidia; order Cytophagales; family Spirosomataceae; genus Dyadobacter. The sequence continues at coordinate 2,937 of CALGRQ010000406.1, forward strand.
TTGATGTCATCGTAAACCTCTTTAGAATCAACAGTGATGCTGTCGAAAGATTCGTTCAGCATATCACGGATGATGGATGAAGCACGGTTCATTTCTCCGATTACCCGATCGCGAGGTTTGGCATCACGCAATGCTTTGATGCCGTTTTCCCATTTGTCGAGGCAATCCTGAAGATCTTTATTGAGTTCATCAACATCCTTACCAGTAGCCACGGTGCGAATAATCACCCCGAAGTTGGCAGGTTTGATAGAAGACATTAATCGTTGCAGACGATTTCTCTCCTGCTTGTCAGTAATCTTTTTTGAAAGATTGACAGAGTTTGAGAAAGGTACAAGAACGATGTACCGCCCAGCGATAGAGATGTCGCACGACAAACGTGGACCTTTTGTAGAGATTGGTTCTTTGACAATTTGAACCAAAATAGGTTGGTTCTTAGAAAGAACCTTGTCAATTTTTCCAAGTTTTTCAATTTCAGGCTCCATCTTGAAATTATTCAATTTACCTGAATTGGTCCGCTTAGAAATTACATCCTTGGTTAGTTTGTTGAGGGAATTGATATTGGGACCTAAATCCAGATAATGCAGAAAAGCATCTTTCTCAAATCCCACGTCTACAAAGGCAGCATTAAGCCCTGCCACCAGTTTCCGAACTGTACCTAGGTATATATCACCAACGGTAAAGCTTTGGTCTGGGGTTTCTACGTGATATTCTAAAAGACGTTTATCCTGCAAAAGGGCAATACGTTCTCCCTTTTGAGTAGAATTGATTAGTAATTCGTTACTCAATGTACAACCAACTGAATGGTACAATTAATGTTAATACTTAACCTCCCCATCAATTTGAAACAAATATTGGGGCAATACACAACCGTGAAGATGGTGTGACCGGATTAATTTCGTAAGAAATCCGGTCACTTACCAATTATTTCTTCTTATGTCTGTTTTTTCTTAGACGTTTCTTTCTCTTGTGAGTTGAAATCTTATGTCTCTTTCTTTTTTTTCCGCAAGGCATAAATCTATTCGTTTATAATATAAAATAATGGTATTCTACTTGTTTATTAATTGTTCAGACGAGCTTCCAATTCTGCAATTGCTTGCTGAATAACCGGATCTTTCTCCTCTTTCTTCACTTCGCTAAGAACCTTTTTCGCATCATCATTTTTGCCAAGCTCAACCAGTGTGAGCCCCAAATAGAATTTAGCTTTGGTGTTAGCTGGGTTATTTGTAAGGATTTGTCTGAAACGGTCAGCAGCCTTTGAGTATTGGTTAGAACGCATGGACAAAATACCCATGTTGAAAAGTGCCAACTCGTTGGTTGGATCAGTTTCCAAAACATCACGTAACATCATAATACCCTGCATAGGGTTGTCTGTATTTACGTAAGTCATTGCCATATTGGCTTTGGCCGCAAGCAAAGCAGGGTTTTGATCAATTGCTTTTTGATAATATTCACGGGTCTTAGCACCAAGGTTTTTGGCCTTTTGGTCATCTACCGCAAATCCATATGCCTCATAGTAACGATCGCCAGTCCGTACCCAATTCTCAAGAGATGGGGACATTAATGCTACTTTTTCAGCATAAAAAGCAGCGCTATCGAACTTTTGAAGTGCTGCAAATTTATCACTTAGCTTCAATCCGGCAGCGGATTTTTCTTTATCGTTTGCATTGATGAAGCCACTTCTCAACTGATCAACAATTTTTTGTTGATCAGCAGATAAAGTGGCTCCATCGTGCGAATTGGCAGGTGTCTCCGACGGTGCCTCAGCGGTATTTGCTTCGGCGGTCTGAGTTTGTTCAGTTTCCACCTCTTTTCCTTTGTTATTAACAACAACTTTTGGAAGGCTAAACAATGTACCTACCACAGCAACTGCAAGCAAACAAGAAATGAGGATGGATTTTTTCATACTGTAAAAAAGAAACCTGTATAGGAGAATTATTTTTCAGCAACAGCTTTAAGTTTGTCACTTTCTTTTACCTGCTCAACAAAAACTTTGGCAGGCTTGAAGCTTGGGACGAAATGTTCGTCAATGATCATTGAAGTTCCCTTCGAAATGTTACGGGCAACTTTACGTGCACGCTTTTTATTAATGAAGCTACCAAAACCTCTCACATAAAGATTCTCACCATCAGCAAGCGAGTCCTTTACCACGGTGAAAAACGATTCTAGCGTTTGTTGAACATCGCCCTTGTCTACACCTGTTTTCTCAGAAATTTGTGCGATTACGTCTGCCTTAGTCACTTTGATTGTTTACTTTAAGTGGATATTATTTCATTTATTTACTTGCTCCTCTAAATTTTGGGAACACAAAGGTACGCTAATTTTACCTGAATTTAAAAGGATGACATTTTCATTTTTTTTATAATCGGTTAAAAAACAGGGCACAAAAGTAAAAAGAGTATGCTATCTGATCATTTACAGGTAATTGATTTTAATAAAAGGCTTAAATCGTGGTATCTGCAAAATCACCGACAGTTACCATGGCGACAAACCGCTGATCCTTATAAAATATGGTTGTCGGAAATTATACTGCAACAGACGCGTGTAGCACAGGGAACTCCTTATTATGAAAGGTTTGTAGCTGAATATCCCACGGTTTTTGACCTCGCCGCTGCCGATGAAACAGAGGTTCTCAGGCTTTGGCAAGGTTTGGGTTATTACTCGAGGGCACGCAATATGCACCATACCGCGCGCACGATTGTCACGCAATTTGGGGGGGCTTTTCCGTCCACGTCTTCTCAGCTCTCGAAATTGAAAGGTTTGGGACATTATACGGCATCTGCCATCGCCTCATTTGCCTTTGGTGAAGTGGTTGCGGCTATTGATGGGAATGTTTATAGGGTTAGGGCTCGTCTATTTGGTATTG
>CALGRQ010000407.1 GCA_937880795.1 uncultured Dyadobacter sp.
GAATTGGCAAATAACATTAGATCGTCTTTGCGATTTCTCAACGCTGGAACTTCTATCGTGAATTCATTAAAACGGTAATAAAGGTCTTCTCTAAATTTTCCGTTCTTAGCCGACTCTAATAATCTTTCGTTACTAGCCACGATGATTCTCACATCGAGGTCGATTTCTTTTGAACCGCCAATTCGTCTCATCTTTCGTTCCTGAACAACTCTTAAAAGAGCCACCTGAATCTCATACGACAAATTGGAAACCTCGTCTAAGAACAGAGTACCTCCATTGGCCAATTCGAAGTGACCGATTTTGGTTTGCAAAGCCCCCGTAAAAGAGCCCTTTTCGTGACCAAAAAGCTCACTACCCGCTAATTCTTTTGATATAGCTCCACAATCCATCGCCACAAACGGCATATCTTTCCGCTTTGATCTGTTGTGAATTTCCTGTGCAATGGCCTCCTTACCAGAACCACTTTCGCCATAAATGATGACACTAAAATTGGTAGGCGCAACTAAATCTACCTGCTTAAAGAGTTGATCCGCAATGTGACTGTTTCCCATTACGTATCCCGATTTCGATTTCGAATAGCCTCTTTTGGCGGGTTTCGTTGTTTCCGGTATATCGGTGGTCACTGCACTCAACGGCTCCTGTCCGTTATTTTCAGCATCAGCAATGGCCTTATTAACGGTGATCAATATCTCGTCAGGAAAAAGAGGCTTCGTGATATAGTCATAAGCTCCCAATTTCATGACATGTACTGCAACTTTTATATCTGAGTAACCCGTAATTACCAAAACCGGCAAATTAGGCCGCTTACTCTTAATGGTAGTAAGCAGATCGGTTCCGGTTATATCACCAAGTCTAAAATCGGTCATTACCAAATCCGGAGATACTGACTCTATGAGCGCTAATCCATCCTTACCGTTCTGCGCAGTTTCTACCATAAAATTATTCTTCGACAAGAATCGCTTCAATAGGAAACAAATATCTGCTTCGTCGTCAACCACAACAATTTTCTTCATACCTCGTTTAGGGCTTTAATAAAAATTATATAGTAACTCTTAGTCTCGCTGTCGGGATGTTCAGCTGTTCACGATATTTTGCCACAGTACGCCTAGCCACAGAATACCCCTTTTCCGCCAGCAAATCTGTTATTTGCTGATCATTAAACGGATGTCTTTTGTCTTCGGCCTCCGTAATCTCCCGAATCGCCTCTTGAATTTCTCTGTTGGAAACCTCCGTTCCGTCTTCATTGGTAACTCCTTCCGTAAATAAGTCTTTTAATAATACAATTCCGAAAGGCGTTTGAACATACTTGTTGGTGGTGACCCGTGAAACGGTCGATATATCCATATCGATAATCTCGGCAACATCCTTCAAAATCATAGGACGTAGTTTTTTTACATCGCCACTTTGAAAATAGTCGTATTGAAGCTTTACAATGGCTCGAAGGGTATTCAGCATGGTGTTTTCACGTTGCTTAATCGCATCTATAAACCACTTTGCCGAATTCATCTTGCTTTTCAGAAACTGATTCGTTGCCTTATCATTTTTCTGTTCGGCCATTTGAGTAAACAACTTGTTCAACTTCAAAGCCGGACTGTTACCCCAGGTAAGTTGAACCTCTATCTCACCATCTTCGGTATACCGAAGCATAAAATCAGGTTTAATACTTTCGTTCACCAGCGAATCATTCCGTAAACCGGAAGCCGGTTTTGGATTAAGTGTCGTTATGAGTTGAATCGCCTTTTTAAGGGCCTCTTCCGATAGCCCGATTACCCGCATGATCTTATCGTAGTTTCTCGAACCTAGTTCATCAAAAGTATCCGATACGATTCTTTTCGCGGACTTCCATACCTCATCCTGCTTATCCAGTCTATTAAGCTGTATTAAAAGGCACTCCCGGAGATCTCTGGCCGCAATCCCTGCCGGCTCCAACTGCTGTATGACGTGAAGCATTTCATCAACTTCTTCACCATCAATAAACATACTATTGGCGAACGATATATCATCAGCGATTACTTCACTTTCACGTCTCAGAAATCCGTCTTCATCCAAGGAGTCCAATACGAATTCAGCGATAAGTTGCTGTCTGTCATTCAGTCTTAAAAAATGAATCTGCTGTTTTAGGTCATCTCTAAATCCGATCGCCTCCACCATTGGCCTGGTATAAAGCTCATTATCCGGTGACTGATTATTTGCATATGTCTTGTAATCGGGTATGTCATCATCTCTAAATTCATCCCAGTCATAATAGTCCTGCACATTACCGGAGTCATCACCAGCAGCGTCTACCGTGTCTGCATATTCGTCAGGATTCTCCTCATTGGCACTTTCTTCCTTTCCTTCCTCCAAAACCGGATTTTCTTCCAATTCCTCCTTGATCCTCTGTTCTAATTCCATTGTAGTCAAATGCAATAAATTAAGCATTTGAATCTGCAAGGGCGAATATTTAAGTGTTTGTCTTTGCGTCTGCGTTTGTCTTTGCATAATGCAACTATAAGGGTAAATTTAAGACTCTTTCACTCAACTCGAAGCATTGAAAAACGGAAGTGCCGTAGCACTACGTTTTTGTATGAGTTGTTACTACATTGGTTAAATTTAATACTCTTTATCTTATCAATCTCTACCCAAACGCATTTTTGTGCTAGATTGAGTAGTAATTTCTACATTATGAGAATTTGAGCCTAAACTGGCGACAAAATCCACGGCTGCAAGTGAACTTACACATACCTACTGCCGTGATTTGCAGATCCAGTGGGCTAAACTTTCATTCAACAAGTTAAAACCTGCTGCGCGAAAATTTCAACATAATACTAAGACTATCATACACTTACACAACCCTATCCATAGAAAAAAATCTATCAATCTCCATCATCCAATAACACAGTAAGTGCATTTGTTATCTAGTACTGCTCAATAATCGCCTCTTTGATACTGCCTACCTTAAAATTACAAGCCACAGCAACAAACAGACAAAGACAGGCAATGTAGTATTCGGTTTACGCATCAACTATTCAAACGCAATAGACTAGAATAAATAAACCTAAACCTCTCAACTTAGTTGGATCAAAAAAAAGCACCCATATCTATGCAAGAACTGGTCCTGATAACAAATACACCATTTTGAATCCAGACTCTTCAGCGATTATAAAGTACCACCAACTCATTCCATGCACATAATTCTACGACCAGATAGAAAGATGCTTGTTTCCTAGCGTTTTGATTTTATTTTTGTACATAGAGTCTATGTATGGGTTCATGAAGCTAACAGCAATCCTTATTAAAGCGCTCAATTCACCCAGAAATCATTGCATCAAATTTCATTAACAAAATTTTCAGTAGGAATGAGTAACGGACAAATTCTGATGGCAGATGATGACGCGGACGACCGGTTTTTAGTTAAAGCTGCATTTGACGACATTTCAATTACTCACCAACTCGTTTTTTTCGAAGATGGCGACCAGCTCGTCAGCCATTTATCTCAATCCACTAGTGGGAATATGCCCTTACTTATACTTCTTGATCTGAATATGCCGAAGCGAGATGGCAGAGAGGTTTTGGAGATTATACGTAGCAATAAGACTTGGAGTATGATTCCGATTATCATTTTCAGTACTTCAAATGCTCCTGATGACATTAAGGCTGCCTATCAGCTTGGAGCTAATTGTTATATAATAAAACCCTCCAGTTATGAAGGGCTAAAAGAAGCTGTCCTAAACATTCATAAATTCTGGCTTTCTACGGCCACATTACCTAAATAATTATAACGGCTTTAACTTGGAAGGAGATTCAACAGGATCATCGGTAACTTTTTTGACCCACTTCAACCCTTTAAGCAATATTTCTCTGCCTCCTTCAATACCGTGTTTCATAATAACCTTCTCGGCCACAATAGGGGCAACAAAATTAAATGGAGGTGGTAGTCTTTTTAAAAGAGTTTTTGCTAAAACGGCACCCATACCTAATTCAACACCCTTTCCCAGCGCCCCTTGAGGCCCCGCAGTCAGCAAATCTTTCAGGTATGTAGTTGCAACACCCACAGTAGAAACTGCCCCTTTAATTTTTTTCGGATTTTGATCGTTACCAGTTTTCATGAACAAATTAGCTGTTTTACAATTCCTTAAATCACCCGATCAAAAATCTTTATTGATTTCCTTATTTGCTTTGTCCGCATAGTGTTCCGCAGCATCCACTGCTTCATCTTTCAATTCCTCAGCCTTTGACTTCAATTCGTCAACAGCTTTACCAGCCTGACCCTTGCTTCTTTCAAGCGCTTCAATTAAATCTCCGGCCAAGCTATTGGTTTTACGTTTGATTTTCTTTCTGGTTTTATTGCCCTCGTCCGGCGCAAACAATAACCCGATCACAGCTCCAACTGCCGCAGCAGTTACAATCCCCCAAAATGCTTTATTATTTACCATTGTCTGATTTTTTTGTTGTTCTATAATAATTGAATAAGACTGACAAGAAAAACTTGTACCAGACACACGTAACAAACAACAAAACAACACAAACAACTCATTTACATATACTTATATACAAATACAATATAGATGAAATTCTATTTTTTGTAATAATTCCACGAATTGTTTCATTTACTCCCCCGCTTGTCCCAAACGCTCAACAAAATGCATATTGTTTGTAATCGTTCTGAATCAGCTCCCCTGCAACCTCAAATAAACCATATGGCAAGATTTTTTAACTGTTTATAACTAAATTAATCATGTATAAAATTACCCTCGGTTGATCGCATATATATTTTTAAAACTACCATGACAATTATAATTATTGAAGATGAAAATGAGTTAGGAATGCTCATGCGCAATTTTCTTCAAAAAAAATTACAACCCTATACTCCTTCAACCATTTTATTATATAACACCTTACAAGAGGGGCTCGCTTCTATTCGACAAATTCAACCAGATTGGGTATTTATTGACAATAATCTACCTGACGGAAAGGGAATTAATGAAATTGAAAACATCAAAAAAGTTAAAACCGAAGTCAATAAAATTAAGGTTGTCATGATGAGCGCCATGACCAATTTGAGAGAGGAAGCCTTCAAGAAGGGAGTAGACTATTTTCTCAATAAACCCATCAGCTTTAGTGAAGTAGAAAACATTCTTCATCAAAACGGTTCTATACCTAAAATTTTATAAATAAAATTTTAAACAATCTTTTTTCAGGTAGTGGAATTTGTTCACCAGTTATATGACATTAATTTGATACTTGTGGATACAATTTCTCATGATGTGACAAAATGTCAAAAAATTGGGCACTTCGTACCTGAACGCCCCTTACCACCCGGCATTTTTACTTTTTGACTTTTGTATCTCACCTTTTTAGGCTTGGTGGAGTTATTTTTCTTTTTGCTATACGCCAATAATTTAAAATCAAATTCGGGTATAAAGTAATCCTCGTTATAAGCAGCCGCAGGTAATGGCATATAGTGGCGTCCGGGAAACTGCAATTTATCATACTGATAGTCGTATAGATATATCGTTACAAAGCCGTCCCTGCTATATTTAATCCCAATATCCGAAAAAGGGCTATCGTCCCGATTAGAAGCGACCAACCGCATCATTTCCTTTTGTTTTCCTTTGGCTAAGATGGTCATGTTGTATTGAAATACCCGATGCAGAGAATCGATCTGAATAGCTACTCCTAAATAATATTTCGCATCTTTCATTTTTTCTTGCCCGGCATACATCACCGCAGTATTATTTAATGCACTCTTATCCTGATACGATTGATAGCTCAACTTTGCATCGTCAAACTGATTCCAATATCGGTATACATTCCCCTGGTTCACATTGTAAAATTTACGAGTAGGAGCAACCTCCATCGCCTTTTTAAAATCGGCGAAAGCCCCTTCATATCTACCATTTGCTTCATTTACCTCATGCTTTTGCTCATGCCTATTACCCACATACGCCTGCACGATTCCATGGTTATTATGTAAAAAGGGTAATTCGGGTTGCTCCTTGATAAGACTATCAAACAAGGCCAGGGATTTATCCAACTGATCATTTTCCAGCAGGGCCACTCCCCACCCATTCTGCGCGCTGATGTTGGCTGGATTCAGCGATACGGCACGTTTAAAAACCTCATATCCTTTTTTGAACATATCGAAATGCAAGAGCAAATTGCCATAATTGCTCCACATTCGGTCGTAATTTTTTTCGTATTGCAACGCCTTTGCCAAATACTGCCCCGCTTCCGGGTATCTGCGTTGGTCAATCATTATACTGCTCAATCCTGATAAGGCTTCATATCTGGCCGGATCCAATTTAATAGCCCGATTAAAATCTAAGCTTGCCTCGGTACTTTTTCCTAGATAATATTCTGCGAAGCCTTTTGTAACAAACAAATCGGCATGAAAGGGGTTGGATTCATCCAGTGCTTTCTCGGCTAATTTAAAATCTTGAAGAGCTAGCTCGTATTTCCCCATACCATAATGAGATACAGCCCGGCCCAGATATGCCGGCAAATAGGATGAGTCCATGCGAATTACCCGATCAAATTGATTAAAGGCAAACTGATACTCATGACGAGATAAATGCGTATTTCCAATACCAGAAAGCAAAGCAGGGACCTCTCTGCGCACAGTAGTAGCCAAACGATAATATCGCAATGCTTCCGCAACATGGTTCAAACCATAATGTGCATGGCCCAGCCCCATATAGGCATCTCCTATAAATTTCCTATCCTTTGTTTCTATATATTGTTCAAAAACAGCCCTGGCATCATTGAATTTATGGGTAGCAAGGAGTGCATTTGCATAACGAATCTGCGCTTTGGGGTGCCTCCGAGCGACTTTTTCAAAATCTTTCACGGCCTTCTTCTGGCTTCCTGTTTGCATCAGCATATCTCCACGTTGCAGGCGGTATGCTACTACATCGTCCTTATGACGAATAGCACCTGTTATTTCTTCTATACCTTGCTCCAAATCTCCACTAAACTTGTGGATCATCCCAACGTTGTAGTTCCATTTTCCCTTGGCATTTTTATCCGAAGCGGAGATGGCAAAGTCCCTTCCTGCTGTATAATTCTTTTCTTTCCCATAAGAAACCAACATATTGAGATTTGCATGAGAGCCGGATGGAGCAGCTGATAAATCATTACGGGATTTTTCAAACCGATTGGTCAGTAAATGTAGCAAACCACGGTTATACCTCAGTTGCGGGTCCTGCTCCGAAAGCGACAGATGTTCCATCATGTGAACAGCCTTGTAATAATCACCAGATAAGGCCAATAACACGGCCTCATTGTTCATTCTCTGTAAAGAGTCTTCGGGAGCAAATGCTTCTTTATTGAATTTAACATAGGAGGCCTTCAATGAACGTAGATTTCGCTGATAGGTTTCATCCCGAAGCAGAGTCGGATTATTTTCTTCGAAAGATTGATTAAAAACGGGAAGTAGCTCATGTAAGAGCTTTTGGCATTCACCAAAATCTTGGGCGGTGGCATGAGAACAACAGAACACCCAAAGCAGCAAAGACCAGAAATAAATAAGATGTTTGTAACGTCTGAGTGTCATAACCATATCCTTCCCCACCCACTAACTTACTAGAAACCAAAGACAATATCAATTTATGTTAGCGAAAGGATCGCCATGAAAAGATACACCTACCTGAAAACAAATAAAATGCCCCACTCCCACACTTTTCTTAAAAAACGAATAGAGGCAAGAAACCATTACATAGAGCGTGTATTTCTTTGGTTTTGGCCAATAGTTTACCTAATAAAGTTGAACGAAATACGACCAAATCAAACAATTAAATTTATTCGGTTAAAAATTCAAATGAATAAATTTAAAATTTAGAAATAGTTACAAATCAAACCAGCAAGGCCATACTGTTTTGAAAGGCTTTCCCCAGCGACTCAGAGATTCTGTGAACAATGCACCCTCCATTTTATCGGCCCACCTATATCCTCTCATGAATAGAAAAGCTGTTCACCACTGACCTCGGATCGAATAGTCTATATCTACATGACCTCGTGTAACTATCCTAGGAATTGCATGATGTATACAACAAACAACTCATAATCAAAATGTTAATTCACATTTCAAAGAATAACTCCTCTTAAACAGCGCGCCATTCTCAGCTACAAACTCCCCACCATGACTAAAATACCAACAGAGTATCAACCGGTTACATAATAACGACATTTCCAAATATTAAATTATAGAAATATTTCTACTGCATTGTAGTAAAAATATAATTAAGTAATAATAGTTAGAAGATTATAATTTATTTAATTACAACTATTTCTAATTCATTATTCAAAAAAATTATTTATGAACTACGAATCCCCGTAAAATATTGATTAAACACATTACCTAATTCTACAACAAAACTCACATATCTTACTTTTTAGCAATGAAAAAAAACTTTGCAAAATCCATTTTCACATTACTCATCATCATGCTGTCTTTGTATGACGCTCAAGCTTTGGATATCTCTGGGAATGTATGGCAGGATCAAAATAGTAATGCAGTCTTTAACCCGGGAGAAGGAACTAATGCAGGAGGACCTCTGTACGTTAACTTGGTAAATACCAATGGTGTGGTAGTCAATTCAGCGCTGGTGAACAACAATGGTACCTATACCATTACCGGTGTTGCAAACAATCGTACCAATTTTAAATTGGTATTGACCAACACGCCTACCAACCCTATTGGGAATCGTGTACCCCGTACATTTTACAGTGTTTCCGAAACCATTGGCACCGGTAACTCTGCTGCTCAAACAGGAAGTTTATTAGGTGAAATCAATATTACCGTTACCACCGCCAACGCCACAGGGCAAAACTTTCGACTAGGTGAGCAAACCCCCTTTGGTTGCCAGGATGGAATGGCCTACCAGGTTGCGTTGAATGGAGCGGAGACAGTATCTTCATTATACAGTTACAATATCGCTACCGGAGCCAGATCACGTATCGCTGCAACACAGTTCGTCCTTAATTCTTTAATTTATAGCTCTGCAAGCGACAATATACTTTGGGCAACAATTTCCAGCACAGGCAATGACATTGCCAGAATAGGTGCCGGTGGAGTAGCTATACCATTTACCATTAACAATTTACCCACTACCGGTTTTGTAGTAGGCTCAGAACTCCCCAACGGCTACATGATGGTCCTGTCATCAGGAACCAATTATTATGTAATCGATGTCGATCCGTCAAGGTCAACCTATTTGGAACTGGTGGATCCTAAAAATGGATATGTGAAGCAAAATGGTCCACAGTTCGGATCAACGGTAACTGGTACATTTAACGTAAGTGACATGGCATATATGTCAGCTACGCAGCTTTGTTACGGAATTACCCCAGCGGCCATGATTTCTACACTAAATCCGGCTACTGGTGTTGCTACCACTAATTCCACTCCAGTTTCCGGACTCCCAGCAGCTCCCTATGGAGGTATTTTTAGCGATCAGGCAGGAAAACTTTATACGTTTAATAACAATACGGGTGCTTTCTATAAAATAGATCCTATTGCAAACAGCGCCACATTGATATCAACCAGTATTCCTTCTGGTAACAATGACGCCACAAGCTGCCCATTTGCCGTAGTTGAATGTGATACCGACATTGAGTCAACTCCTGCAACGCCGGTGGTATGCTCGGGCACGACAACTACCTTCACCGTTGCTCCTAGCGGAAACGGACCTTTTACGTATAGATGGCAACTTAGCACCAATGGCGGTAACACCTGGACCGACATGCAAACGACTCCTTTCACAGGACCTAACGGAACTTACTCGGGAGCCGAAACCAACACGTTAACGGTAACGCCTTCAACTGCAGTATGGAATGGATACCAGTATAGGGCCCAAGTAACCAGTAATCTGTGTACAATTCCTTCGAGTGCATCACTCTTAACCGTATATGCCATACCTGGCACACCGATTCTTTCGGCTAACAGTGCAAAACCAGTATGTCCAGCAGATACCTATAATTTAAATACACTGGTATCTAGTACAACACCTACGGGAAGCACATTAAATTTTTATACGTCCAGTACCCCTTCCCCAGCCACGAAGGTAGCAGATCCAACGATAGCCCCAACAGGGACATATTACGCGATATATGAAAACCAAGGTTGCAGCGGAGCAGTTAGCCAGCCGATTACCATTGAACCTTGTTCACTACCTGTAACCCTGACCAGTTTTAGTGTAACAAAGGAAAACGCAGATATAAGTGGAACGGCTACCCTTAAATGGACCACCACTATGGAAACCAATAGCGATCACTTTGCGGTAGAGCGCAGTATGGATGGAAAAATCTGGAAAGTAATTGGCATTCAACCATCTCACGTCACAAGCAGTCAATTACAGAGCTATACCTTCTCTGACTCAAACCCAGAATCTGGTTTAAACTATTATCGGTTAAAAATGGTGGATAGAGACAATACATTTGCTTACAGTCGTATTCAATCGGCCGAGTTTGGAAGCGTATCTCTAAATGTATATCCAAATCCGGTAAGCGAGCGATTATTTATTAAAAATTTCTCAAAAGTGAAATCAGTAATTATTAGAAATAGCGCAGGTGCCGTGGTTTATCAAAACAAAGCGATTACGGCCGATGGTGTGGATGTTAGCATATTAAACAACGGCTTGTACATTGTAAATATGATCCATACGGACGGATCGAGCAGTGCACAAAACGTAATTATTAATAAGTAGATTTCATCAAAACAGAATGATCGTTCTGTTTTGATTCGATAAATACAGAATGGCTTATTTAGAGGTATACAGTCTGCAAAACCATGAAAACTTTTGCATATTGTATGCCTCTAAACTTAAACATCGGTTTACATAGCACCCTTAATGTTCAGTAAAAATGAAACAGGATGTTGAAAGCTACAATGCTGATCAAAATACTACAGACCAAAAAATCTGTAACCTATTAGCCGAAACCATTAGCGAAGTTCTGCATGAGGCGGAATGTATAAAATGGCATGAACACCCCGTGTGGTTTTTAGAAGGGAATCCGATTGTCGGATATAGTAAGCAAAAAGCCGGAATCCGTCTTATGTTTTGGAGCGGTGCCGACTTTGAAGAAACGGCGCTTTCTGCAAAAGGCCAAAAATTTAAGGACGCTTCTATTTTTTACAATGATGTATCCGAAGTTCAGCTCTCCGATTTACAATCCTGGCTAAAAAAATCTAGAGAAATTCAATGGGATTATAAAAATATTATCAAGAGAAAAGGCCAATTGGAACGATTAAAGTAACATCAACCAGCTAAATTCAGAAAAAACAAAGCGTGACACAAAATTGATTTGAGCCACGCTTTTGCCTTTCAAAGGATTCACCTATTAAAGCTTTTTAAACTTTATATTTCGGTACCAAACGGTACTTCCCCAATCTTGTAATCCCAATAAACCCGTGTAATCGCCCTTCCCAATAGGTGCCTTTGCCAATCCGCTCGCAGCTACCCTACTCTTCCAGTCGGCTCCAGACAAGTCGTGCTCCTGAACGATAAAACCGTTTAAGGTTACTGTAAGTTTGTTTTTCTTCACTACAAAATGAACATGATTCCATTCTCCAACCGGGTTAATTTCTCTCAATCGGGCATTGGCAATACCAAAAAAATCACCGGCTCTATGGGTATTTTCCTTAGCGCCTTCATAAATCGTATTATCGATCACCTGCAACTCCAGTCCTGTATCGTGCATATTTTTATACTTCGGATCTTCCTTCACAAAGAAAAATATGCCACTATTGGCGTACTTGCTTACTTTCCAATCAATTTTAAATTCAAAATCACCGGTTATCGGATTGTTTGCAACGATATCACCCCCATTTTTAGCCTTGTTACCAGCCCTTTCCGGCACATCCAATTTAATGGCCCCATCTTCAATTTTCCATGCCGCCCCCGTTTGCTTACCTCCATAGGCATGCCAGCCGGCAAGATCTCTTCCTGAAAAAAGCAACTTCCAACCTTCTTGTTTTTCCTTAGGCGACAACACATTCGGCGTCTGAGCATTTCCCCAGGTATAGGATATCAGCCAGACGAATAAGAACTTGGCTATTTTCAGCATATAAACATGAATTGGGTGTTAAATGATGGCTCTCGCAATTTTTGAAAATAAAACTTGACAACGGATTCAAAGCTATAATGCCTTTTCTACGGACGAATTACCCGCTACAAACACCCTTTCACCAAACAGGTACATGGTCAAATCTGTGTCAGAAATGTTGTGAATGATAACACCATCCTTCTCCACCTGCACGAGTAACAATGCCCCTTTAAATCCAATACGGAAGGAATACGCGTTCCACTGCACCGGCGTATAGGGATTCAGATGTAAAAACCCATCCTTCACGCGCTGCCCCGCAAAACCTTTCACAATACTCATCCACGTACCAGCCATGGAAGTGATATGAAGACCATCTTCGGTATCATTATTGTAATCGTCCAAATCCAGCCTGGCAGTCCGTAAATACATTTCATAGGCTTTATCTTTCAACCCTAACTTAGCGGCTAAAATGGAGTGAACGCAGGGAGATAGCGACGATTCATGTACAGTCATAGGCTCATAGAAATCAAAATTTCTTCTAATATCATCCAAAGAAAAATCCTCCTCAAAGAAATATAACCCCTGAAGAACATCTGCCTGCTTTATGAAACATGAACGTAGGATTCTATCCCATGACCAATTTTGGTTAATCGGGCGCTGGTCAGCGATATCATGTACGGTAAGTAATTCTTTGTCCAGGAAGCCTTGCTGCTGTAAATAAACGCGCCGCGCATTGTCGTACGGGAAATACATATTTTCAACAATATGCTTCCAATCGGCCATCTCACCGTTTAGGTCAAAATGAGTAGCAATAATTATTTCGTTCAACCGGCTGGAATTATTTACCCAAAGTTTTCCAATTACATCGAGGGTGTAACTCAATGTCCAACGGGCTATATAATTGGTATACCAGTTGTTATTTACATTATTTTCATACTCATTCGGCCCAGTCACTCCCAGCATCACATATTTACCCTTTTCTGCCGACCAGTTTACCCGTTGCTTCCAGAACCTTGAAATCGCGATAAGCACCTCCAAACCATATTGAGACAGATATTCCTCATCGCCTGTATATCGGGTATAGTCATAAATGGCATACGCAATTGCCCCATTCCGGTGAATTTCTTCAAAAGTAATTTCCCATTCGTTATGACACTCTTCACCATTCATGGTTACCATTGGATACAGCGCAGCACCATCCGTAAAGCCTAATTTCTCACCATTTTCTATGGCCTTTTGAAGTTGTCTGTGTCGATATATCAGCAAGTTGCGAGCTACCTGCTGATCTGCTGTGGCCAGATAAAACGGAATACAATAAGCCTCCGTATCCCAATAAGTACTCCCCCCATATTTTTCACCGGTAAAGCCTTTGGGTCCAATGTTCAAGCGCTCGTCCTTCCCTGTATAGGTTTGCCCAAGTTGAAAAATATTGAAACGAATACCTTGTTGTGCGGCAATATCGCCTTCTATTGTAATATCATTTTTCTCCCACTTATTGGCCCAAGCCTGTATTTGCTCAGCCAAGAGTTGATCAAACCCTTTTTCATAAACCCGACCCAGATATTTTTTTAGCTCAGCCAAAAGAGAGTCAGCTGAATAATTTGTGGAAGAAAGGTTTACACCATATTTATATACAACCAACTCTTTCCCCTCAGGAACCATCAGATTTACCGTCCCCCCAACATATTTTTCCTGACGGATGGGCAGAGACTGATAGTCTGTTTTAAGATCGTTGATCCGTATATCAAATGCCATTCCGGTTGCCACCTGAAAACGTTCCACTCCATAAGGATTTTGCTTGGTTTCCATGATGAGATACCCTTCCGAAAAACTGGTTTCCTTGTATACCTCATCCCAAAACGTTTCATCATAATTGGAATCCCGATTCCGCACGTTCCCATCCAAATATGGCGTAACTGTGATATAGTCCGAAAAATTAAGCGGGGTAACACTGTACCTAATTGCCCCGGCTTCATCGTCGACCATACTGCAAAAACGGAGCGAATGAATTTTTACGCGGCGACCACTGGGCAGTGCCACTGTCGCAATGCGTTCCAACGTTCCTTCTTGCATATTGAGCGTTCGCGTAAAAGCTTCTACCAAGCAAGTGTTCAAATCGAGAACCTCTTCACCTATTTTTATATCGATACCAATCCAGTTACAGGCGTTCAGTACTTTTGCGAAATAATTGGGATAGCCATTTTTCCACCACCCTACACGTGTTTTGTCCGGAAAATAAACGCCAGCCACATAGTTCCCCTGTAACGACTTCCCCGTGAATACTTCTTCAAAATTTCCTCTTTGTCCCATTCGCCCATTTCCCAGGCTCATAAGACTTTCCGTAATCTCATTATTTGCTGCGTGGAACCCATCTTCCACGATTTTCCATTCGTTCGGGGTGATATAATTCTTCATGTATTTGGCTGTTCGTCGTAAGCTCGTCAATCAACTGGATTTCAATTAATAATACCAACACTTATCGGCAAGTGTCTTATTCTATATTGCGATTCTCAAATGTTTCCTTTAAACGGGTTAAACTAAAATCCGAGAACCCGGGTACAACCAGATCCGCCTCCACCAATATTTGAGGATCTCCAATACCTACGGCAAACATTTTAGCAGCCTTTGCAGACTGTATACCGGCAACGGCATCCTCAAAAACCACGCACTGCGATGCCGATACCCCCAAATCAGCCGCTCCCATCTCAAATACCTGCGGATCGGGTTTACCTTTCGTAATTCGGTTACCATCAACCTGAGTGTCAAAATAGGAAAGAATATCAATCCGTTCGAGTATAATGCGGGCATTTTTACTGGCAGATCCTAAGCCAATTAAAATAGATGCCCTTTTGAGTTCATCTAAAAATGCTCTCACTCCGGGCAAGGTATCGGCCGGGGTCATTTGTTTACATAGTTCCAGATATCGTGCATTTTTAACCGCAGCACGTTGAAGTTTCTCTTCCTCACTGATTTGAACACCTCCGAGTTTCAAAATAATTTCAAGAGATTCCATCCGGCTTACGCCTTTCAACTGCTCATTATCATGTACACTTAAATCAAAACCAAGGTCGTTGGCAAGTTGTCGCCAAGCTATATAATGAAATCGCGCAGTATCCACAATCACTCCATCAAGATCAAAAAGGCACGCTTTTAATTCCGGCATATCATTTCAAATTTAATATCTTGCAAAATAGTAAAAATTATAAGAACGAAAGAAAGCGGATTCGGCCTTCTTCGAGAAGAGCAAAAACAGCTCAAAACCGATGATCTGCATTCATTCTAAAATCAAATGACTTCAATGACTCTTCATAAAGATAAGTTTATTATATACCAGATTTTCACCCGTCTGTTTGGGAATCAGAATACTACAAATAAGTTTTTTGGAAGCATAGAAGAAAACGGTTGTGGTAAATTTAATGACATAAACGACACCGCCCTGGTGGCCATGAAAGACTTTGGTGTCACGCACTTATGGTACACAGGCATCATTAAACATGCTACCCTTACAGATTATACGGCTTTCGGAATTCCAAACGACCATCCTCTGATTGTAAAGGGGAAAGCCGGTTCGCCTTATGCAATTAAGGATTATTATGACGTAGACCCTGATTTGGCAGTAGACGTCAACAACCGTATGCAAGAATTTGAGGAACTCGTGCAACGAACCCATGCGCATGATCTCAAAGTCATAATCGATTTTATCCCCAATCATGTAGCACGCCAGTATCATTCCATTATCCGCTCAGCGGGTATTAAAGATTTCGGAGAGGATGACGATACGACCCAGGCATTTAGTCCGGCAAATAATTTTTATTATATCCCCAATCATGATTTCGTAGTACCGGAAGGACATGCTTCCCCGATAGATGTGACTGGCCCTTACCACGAACGTCCGGCAAAAGCAACGGGAAATGATGTATTTCAGCCTCAACCCAGCCAATATGACTGGTACGAAACTATAAAATTAAATTATGGTGTGGATTATCTGAACAACCGCTCCACGCACTTCGACCCTATTCCATCAACCTGGATCAAAATGTTTGATATACTCTCATTCTGGGTTCGGAAAGGCGTGGATGGATTTCGTTGTGACATGGCAGAAATGGTGCCTGCTGAATTTTGGGGATGGGTTATTCCACAAATAAAAGCGTTAAACCCCGAAGTTATTTTTATTGCCGAGATATATAATTCGTATGAGTACCACAACTTCATTTTCACAGGAAAATTTGACTACCTCTACGACAAAGTAGGCTTATACAATTCGCTACGTGAACTCATGGAGGGAAGGGGAACCGTTGAAGATATTACCCGTTTGTGGCAAGTTGAATCGGGAGACATCAGCGATAAAATGCTTCGTTTTCTTGAAAACCATGATGAACAGCGCATCGCATCACGTTATTTTGCAGGCGACCCTTTGATTGCAAT
This sequence comes from uncultured Dyadobacter sp., assembly GCA_937880795.1. Taxonomy (GTDB): domain Bacteria; phylum Bacteroidota; class Bacteroidia; order Cytophagales; family Spirosomataceae; genus Dyadobacter. The sequence goes on from CALGRQ010000407.1 coordinate 16,450, forward strand.
ACCTGCCATGACATTAAGTGCAACCTTACATACAGGTCCATTAATGGAGTATTTTGGTCAGGAGTTGGGTGTTAATCCTACTGAATCGGAAGGATTTCAAGGGGAAGACGGTCGCACAACGATCTTT
>CALGRQ010000408.1 GCA_937880795.1 uncultured Dyadobacter sp.
CAACTGGCGCAAGAAACCGTATTATTACCGCTGAATTTTTTCTCGTTGAATAATTTCTCACCAAGTTCTACGCCGTATTTTGTTGGCTTGTTTTTATCTACCGATTTATTCAAAGAAGGGAAGGCCTTGGGTATATCCAAATGGATTTCTGGGTTCTGAAATGGTAGCTGATCCATAGCATCCTCCCTGTTACAAGATAGCAGAGTCAAGAAGATCGACAACATGATGATTACCTTTTTCATGTATCTAAACATATATAATGATAAAGAGTCACCGCCAATTGAAGTGCACCGCAAAAGTTGGACACTCTTGGGGGCATTGTACATTAGTGGCGACTCTTTGCGAAAATTCTAGTTTTCTACCTCACTAACGGAAAACATTCCAGCAATGTCACTGGAACCCTCGCCACCTAAGTTGTCAACAAAAAGCAGCATGTCAACTGCCGTATGAGCACTTGGCGTTGCATTTTCTTCCCCTAAGGTGATTGTATTTGTCTTCCCGCTCAGGAGTTTATCAAGGTCCGCATTGATGGTTATCCGCGGTGCAGTACGACCAACTAGGGCATTATTTGGAAGCGTGAGTGTAATATCTCGATACGCATCAACACCCTGCGTATAAGAGTCTGGATCCCCATCTGTTCCTTCTACTGTACTTCCGGTATGGATAGACAATTCCTTATTATCCGTATCGTAGAAACCCTCGATCTTTGTGAAACGATAGCCTGTGCCCCACTCCCAATGCATTTTTGTATCGTTTGCTCCTGCACTTGCATAAAAATTCGGAAATCGTGCCTCATCTAGCGTATTTAGCTCCGCCCTTAAACCCAAGCCGAATTTTATCTGTTTATATTCGCCTGCTGGCACGTTGGTCAGCACATAATCCAAGGTTTGCGGTTTGGAGTGATCAACCACGGCTGCCCCTTTATCTAGATCATTAATATTGTATGGAATCTCTCCGCCCTCGACTTTAATCAGGCGAATATTGCTAACCACATATTTCAGTTCTGAAAAATGATGTATTTGCCCGCTGGCAGAAGTATTGGTAGTGGCCGCAGCAGAGGTTGCATCACCAAGCACGATCTGTGTACCTTTAAACGTATTATTAAAATGTAATGTGATATTATTGGCAACCGGATTCTCATCACTCTTGCTACAGGACACGAGCGCCGTTACGGTAAGCAGTAGCAGGGTATATTTGATAAATATTTTCATTATAATCTTGTTAAAAATTGAAATTTTTGTTTTTGATTTAATACTGTTTTATAAAAATTTAGTGTCAAAAATCAGCTCGCTGGCGGAGGTACAAAAATTTCACAATAAGGTTCTTTATAATGAATTTCTTCATATGAGGGAAGCCTGGCCTGAATTTCAATGATTACATTTCGTGCATCAAACTCTGTGAAAGCGCTACAAAGCATGTCCACTTTATGGTAAACATCGATCGAGGCTGGAGCTGTATTTTTTGTTTTTTCCAATTGCTTTTTCAGATGACAGGTTCCATGGCATTGCAGTTGGGGCTTATTCCTATTGATACAAAACTCCTGTTCTATCGCCTCTTGGTTCAGCTTAAAGTACATGACGATAATGGTTTGCTGAAACCCAACCAGCAAGGACAAGACCATCATCAGAACACTAAAAACCTGCTTCATCGTGCTAAAAATTGAATTTCAATGAAGTGAACACATTACGGCCCATCCTCGGGATATTCCCCCAATCTGCATACGTACTATAATACTCGTCCAGCAGGTTTTCCGCACCTATTTGTACAACTGCCCGGTAGTTTTTAAACTGAAAAGCGTAATCCGCAGATATGTTCCAAACCATATAGGCCGGAGTAAGATCCTCTCCATATTCCGGGCTATAATTCTGTTGCGAAAGATCTCCGTTCACTGAAGTGCGAATACCAAATTTTCCATGCATAAAATCTAGCGAGCTCTGGTAACTTAGCGGACGAATAAATGGCAGGTAACCACCTTTATTATCGTTAGCTTTCGCATAGGTGACTGTTCCTTTCCAATGCAGGTGCGGACGTATATCATAACTGGCATTCAATGCCATATTGAACAGTCGTGCATAGTTCAGTGATGTATACCCTTTTACACCCACCGACTGGTAGTTCATCGGGCTTCCCAGACTCCATATCCGACCTACGATATAATTTTCGATATGAAAATAATTCACTTTAGCTTCTATCGCCAGCCGCCCACTTTTATAGCCCGCACTTGCGTTGGTTTCATAAGAGATCTCATTGGCTAGATCAGGATTTCCGATGTAATCATAGCGGTCAAAACTGTTATAGATATAGTACCCATATCCTTCACTGACCGAGGGTGCCCGGTGACCATATCCTGCGCCTAGTGAGAAATCAAATGAACCTGCCTGAAGCTGGTAGCTGGCATGCAATCCTGGTAAGAGTCTGCTTTTTTCCTGCGGTGTGCCGGGGTGGAAAATCCAGTTGAACTCCACATATTTAGAACGGTTGTAGTTCCATCCTAGGGAGCCCCCAAAATTCAATTGGCTCACCGTCGAAATATCCCATGAATTGTTCATTGAAAGCCCTGCAAAACGGGTCGTAACCCAAGGCCAGCTATAGGCAAACATCGTCGTTTTACTGCGGTCCTGTGGATACATGGTCATCTCGGCGATTGATAGGTTATCATATACATTCAATTGGACTTCGGAGCTCAAATCACCTTTTTTTAGATTGGCTTTAGAAAGTAGTCCATAGGTGGTGCTCCAGCCGGGCATATCCATATGCACAAGATTTTCGGGGCGCTGGGTATCATCCATATAGTGTTCAACAGCATTGAAATAAACTTTGCTATCCCACACCCTTAGAATTCCCTCTCCGAAAAGCTGCTTATAGGATGCCGAAGTAATGATGGCGCGCGAAAGCCATAAGTCCATCGGAAGTGCTGGAAACCCCACGTCTTTTGCTCTGTCGTAAATGGCATCTACCCTTAGTGAGGAGAGATCACCCGTTTTGTACGCTAGTCCCAAGGAGGTGTTGAACTTATTGAACTGCGAATGGTTGACAACCTGGCCATTACCATCGGTATAGTTCCCCGCCTTACGAAAGGAGACGCTGCCCTCGGCCACAAACTTATCGCTGGAATAGGATAGGTTTCCCAGATTGAAAAACTGATTATTACCCGACTCGAACCCTGTTTGATATGCCCCATTCCACTTTCTTTCAAGTCCAAAGGGTGTGTTTTTTCTCTTCAGATCGATGCTTCCGGCCACGGTTGCCCCGTGCATACTTCCCTGTTGCCCTGAGGTGACATCGATGCCCGATAGGTTATTACTTTCGACATAAGAGGTCACCGGATCCATCTTATCGGTACATGCACCAAAAATATGCATACCGTCAATGGTAATAGAGGAGCGCTCCGTGCTCATGTTATTAAGCAGCGGCTCCCATGCGTACGCGCCGCGCTTGATGAAGCTGATATTATCCGAAGAGGCCAAAAACTCATCCACGGAAACCGCCATTTTCAGATCGGTAGCGATTTTACGCTTGGCGGTAGCGGTTATGCTTACCTCCTGAATAAGTTTGGTACTGTCGCGTGCTTCTTGTTCGGGTGCCTGTTGGCCGTGGGCAGTTACTCCAAAAAAGAGCAGTAAAAAAGCAGTATTTATTTTCTTCATAGCTCTAGAATAAAATATCAATATGCAGTTCACTTTTCACGCCCTCCACCCCTGGCGTAAAATCCGTCGGAACGATCGTACCTTTCAAGATCTTCCCCTGAGGATTAGATAATATGAAATTTAGCGTCCACTCTCCTGTCATCGTATAGTTAACCACACCGTGGTATAACCCGTCATCCTGCTGGGTTAAATCTTTATTATTGGGAGATGAGTGATTTCCCATTGATGGCTCCGGCATCCGAGGATCCAGCTGCAAGGTGTAACCACGCACTTGGGAGTACGAAAATTGCGA
>CALGRQ010000409.1 GCA_937880795.1 uncultured Dyadobacter sp.
AATCTGATGGCGACAGCTCGTCCCTGGAGCGGCTATAACTACTTCCTCAGGTTGAAATTTTATGGGAAGCGTTGAAGGCCTGAGGCTAGGTTTTCGTTCCCACCATTTACGTAGGTTGCAGGAGAATGATAGCTATCTGTTTGTAAGAAACGGATGTTAAATTTTAATATTGGCGCCGTAGGAAATTTCTGTGTTCCTTGGATGGAATTACATTTTCTATGAACAGGTCACTCCTCCGGAGTTAGGATTTCTTGTCTATGGATTTGTTCTACAAACAGATTTCCCCTCTGGGGAGTTGGCGTATTGCTAAAATAAAGATCGAAAATGTACAGAAGCTACGTAGTAGCTATCTGTTTGTGAGAAATGGATGTTAAATTTTAATATAGCGCCGTAGGTACTTTCTGTTCTTTACCCGCCGCAATTAATTTTTTAGCCGTAATAGACGCAACGTGGCTTCGGAAATGTCTGCGTCCATTACGGTTTGGTTATTGCAACGACTGCCATTTTATTTGGTACCTCGCACGCCTTCCATTATGGAATCTATTGGTACTGATCCAACGGTATCTTGAGCTATACTATCTGCTACGGCTGGTGCATTGGTTACGGATGGGGTCTCAGATTCTGTAAAGTTTTCGTTGTGGTTAAAAAAGCCACCCCAAAATGCAATGGCCATTAGCACCACGCCTACGCCCATGATCCATTTCCATACATTTTTTGTGTTTTTGGTGGCCTTGGCTTCCTGATCTGTTTCTTGCCTGTTCATAACATTAGAGATTTAGTTTTCTCTAAACTTTACCATTTTTATTCCATAAGCGCTTTTCTGTGATTACTTGATTATTAGCGCTATATAGTGTGGTTAAATTTTCCCTAAACGAAGTATTTGACCTCTTTTAATAATAAATAGTAGTGGATTGAAGTTACTTTATCGAAATTGGCATTCGAAAGCATATGGCTTTATATCAAACTAAAAAGAGTCCAATATTAAATATGAAATTTTGTAGTTGTGTTGGTTTAATGATTGCACTCTTTGTCCTGACGGGCACTGCAACCTTTGCACAAAATAATAACAGGAGTTTTTTTTCGGTAACTGCCGGGTATAGTTTACCTGTTGGAGAACTGGCTCGTGAAAAGCTGGATGACCCTTTCGCAGGGCTAACCGGTTCGGGATATTATGGTCAGGCCAGTTACGATTTTCGCATTGCACGTTGGTTTGGGTTGAAACTTTCGGGTAGTATGAACTTGAATAAAACCAAGCCGGAGCCTATCATCGAACGTGCGAACGAAGCGGTGGAGCAGATCAAACCGATGATCAACGAATACAGTAATCATAGTTGGCAATCGCATGTTTCAAAATGGAAATTCAATACCGTGATGATCGGTCCTGCGCTATACCTCAATTTTAATAAGGTGCAGCTTGAGGCCCATGTGCAGGGGGGCTATGTGCAGGTCACTTCCCCGTCCGTGGATATGGCAGGAGCGTTTGAGTCGGGGCAAAACAATATGACTGTGCGACTTTCTCCCGCATCCACCAAAGATTTTGGAGTTGGAGCAGGAGCTAGTTTGCGAATTCCATTGGGAAATGTGCTGTATTTTCATGTATCTGGTGATTTCCTAGCTACCGAGGCAACGTTGAAAGATGTGGCTATCAAAGTAAATGTGGGTAATTATCCTGAATTTGCCGTTCCAATCAACGAAAAGCGCTTTGTGGGTGTAGCCAATGTGGGTGCCGGATTTGGAATTATGTTTTAATATTAGCTACGAAAAGATATAGTAAAAGCGGGTTAGCCTATGGGTAAATCCGCTTTTTGCATTTTATAGCGAACAAATCCCCATCGATTTTCCTTCCCGTCGAAAAGATGGAACCGTCAGGTGCAGGACAATTAAATTTTTCTAATATATCTAATTGATATATGATTAAGTGCGTCATTCGCCTTGGTGAAGGCATTTTTTGCTTTTTGCGAAATATAATTTTGTTTAAATTTCTTTCTCTCTATAAAATTAATCCTCGAATACGGCTCTAACCGATTCCTTTTCAGTTCACTCATGAAGGTCGGGGATTTTGAATTGTTATATTTGCAGAAATTTAAAGGAGGTGGCACTTTGCCATATATTTCTCAGTCAGGGTTAACTCGAATATAGCTTTACATGAAGGTTCTTAAATTTGGTGGTACGTCGGTCGGTTCAGTTGATAGTATTAAAACCGTAATTGAAATTCTTGAAAATAACATTGCAAAAGGCGAACAGATAGCTGTGGTTTTTTCAGCAATGGGAGGTGTTACCAACCGACTGATTGAGATTGGAAAGATGGCCGCCGCAGGAAATGCCGAGTATATGGAATTTCTGAAAGTGGTGGAAGAACGTCATTTTGTGGTAGTACGTGGAATGATCAACGTAAAAAATCAAAGCAGTACTTTCGCCGCTGTTCGAGGACTGTTCAATGAATTGGGCGACATTCTTAAAGGGGTTTCCTGGATTCGGGAATTGTCTGAAAGAACCTTGGATTTGATCATGAGTTTCGGGGAGCGACTATCGACTTTGGTTATATCTGAAATATTGAAAAGCCGGGGTGTAGCTGCTGAATTTTGCGATGCCCGAAATCTTATCCATACCAATGCGACCTATGGTATGGGGGATGTGGACTTTGAAATTACCAATAAGCAAATTTTAGAATATTTCGCGAAACGCTCTGCGTTACAATGTGTAACAGGTTTTATTGCGTCTACCGGTGATGGAATCACCACCACATTGGGGCGCGGTGGCTCAGACTACACGGCCTCTATAATCGGTGCCGCATTGGATGCGAGTGTGATCGAAATATGGACAGATGTTGATGGCATGATGACGGCGGATCCAAGAAAGGTTGCCAACGCTTTCACGATTCCATCTATATCATATGCCGAGGCGATGGAATTGTCGCACTTTGGGGCGAAAGTGATATATCCACCGAGTTTGCAACCTGCATTTGCTAAAAATATTACGCTAAAAGTTCTCAATACATTCAATACGGATTTCATCGGCACCTTTGTGCAAAAGGCAGCTGATAAGAAGGACTATGCGATTACAGGTATTTCGTCTATCGATGAAATAGCACTGGTGAATATACAAGGGAGCGGGATGATCGGTGTTGCTGGTATTTCGGGGCGGCTTTTCACGGCTTTATCTGAAAATAATATCAGCGTGATCCTGATATCCCAGGCTTCATCGGAGCATTCTATATGCTTCTCTATTGATCCAAAAAATGCCATCAAAGCGCGTGAGGTGTTGGAAAAGGAATTTTCTCATGAAATTTCATTGGGCTATATAGATGGAATTTCCATCGAGAAAAACCTTTCTATTATTGCCATTGTTGGCGAAGGGATGAAAAAGAGTACCGGGGTTTCCGGCAAGCTTTTCTCTGTTTTAGGTAAAAATGGGATTAACGTAGTGGCTACTGCGCAGGGGTCGTCTGAGCTTAATATCTCGGTCGTGATCTCGAAAAGCGATTTGTCAAAAGCATTA
>CALGRQ010000410.1 GCA_937880795.1 uncultured Dyadobacter sp.
GATTTAGTTCGTGAATCCCTACCGCAGCATTTTTTAGAAAAATCTGGAGCTCGGTTTTGTCCTGCTTACAGGTTATCAGGTAAATAGTCCTTTCATTAGCATTGTTTGGTGTAAAACCGCCATTAATCGCCTTGGCTACACCAAACCAGTCCCCAGTGCCATCTGGTATCCATACTTTTCCATTGACTTTACAGGAAAAAGTATTCTTTCCTTCTTGGGAAACGGGTGTAAGTTCAGGGCCTTTGTCGCAGCCCACAAATAGAACCAGAGCTGTTAACGCTGTGATGTATATGGTTGCATTTTTCATAGGATAATTAGTTAAGTTCAATAGGTTTTTAGCCCATGCAATTTAATCCTGTCCCGTGGTTCTATTATCTTGTCGTAGGACAAGATTTCAGGTTGTTCTACGACAATATTTTACACTCCCGTGCAGATTTATAAACGAGGCGTTTTTGTCTCGTTTTTGCCTCGCCCATCTTTAAAAAAGTGTTGGAAAGGCGCAACCAGGTAATCCCGATCGCAAATCGCGGTTAACAAATGGTTAATTCCCCAGGAATTTTTAGTAAATAGACGCCTTGTTTATTTTAAAATGGAAATTATGATCAACCGGCTATACGACACTTCTCTTGGATTACTGACCGATTTATACCAGTTAACGATGGCTTATGGCTATTGGAAATCGGGCAAGGCTGAACAGGAGGCTGTATTTAACCTATATTTCAGGAAGCATCCGTTTCAGGGTGGATTTACCATTGCCTGCGGTCTCAGTAGCGTGATCGACTACCTGAATGAATATCGTTTTGACGAGCAGGACCTGGAATATGTAGGCTCACTCACGGGAAGCGACGGCAACAAATTATTCGAACCCGGTTTTTTGGAATACCTCCGCAACATGGAACTGAAATGTAGCGTGGATGCCGTACCGGAAGGAACTGTAGTATTCCCCAACGAGCCGTTGTTACGCATACAAGGTCCTATATTGCAATGTCAATTGCTGGAAACACCATTGCTCAATCTTATTAATTTTCAATCGCTTATTGCTACCAAGGCAGCGCGCATGCGGCTGGTGGCCAAGGACGATGCTTTGCTGGAATTTGGTTTGCGCCGGGCACAAGGACCGGATGGCGGCATGACGGCCAGTAGGGCAGCCTATATAGGTGGGTTTGATGCAACTTCGAATGTTTTGGCAGGCAAGCTGTATAACATCCCGGTGAAAGGGACGCATGCGCACAGCTGGGTGATGTCGTTCGACAGTGAGCTGGAAGCTTTTGAAACCTACGCCAAATACATGCCCAACAATGTAACGCTGTTGGTGGATACCTACGACTCGCTGCAGGGGGTAAAGCATGCCATTGAAGTGGGACGCCAGTTACGGGAACGGGGTTACGATCTGGGAGCGATTCGTCTGGATTCGGGCGATTTGGCTTATCTCAGTATAGAAGCCCGTAAACTGCTGGACGAAGCAGGATTTGAAAATGCAGGTATTGTTGCCAGCAACGACCTGGACGAGTATATCATGGATAGTTTGAAAATCCAGGGTGCACGCATCAATATATGGGGTATAGGAACCAAACTGGTTACGGCTTACGACCAACCGGCTTTGGGTGGGGTGTTTAAGCTGGCTGCGATCCGGAACGAGAACGGTGACTGGGATTATAAATTGAAACTGTCGGAACAAGCCATAAAGGTATCAACGCCCGGGATTCAGCAGGTGCGGCGGTTTAAGGATAGCAAAGGGTTTATTTCTGATATGATTTTTAACATTGAAACGCCTCAGCAAGGGAAATCGACGATGGTAGATCCATACGATTTTACCCGGATACGGTCATTTTCGGAAACGGTGGCTTACGAAGACCTGCTCGTTCCGGTTTTTGAAGATGGCAAGTTGGTATATACCCTGCCAACCATTCATGAAACGCGGAGTAGGGTGGAGGAACAATTGTCTCATTTCCATAAAGGGATTAAGCGCTTTGTTAATCCGCATACGTACCCCGTAGGACTGGAAAAGCAACTTTTCGATATGAAAACAGATTTGATCGTGAAACTGAGAGCAGCGAAGTAGTATATGCTGTCGGCTTTCAGCAATTGGCTATTCGCTATACCGGACTAATTTTTTATTTTAACCAACAGCTCATAGCCAACCGCTATCAGCTTTGAAAAATCATGGAACCAATACCACCGGTTAACCCCGAAATATTAAAAGAACTCATTACCTACCGAATGCCTTTTGGAAAGCATAAAGGACAGCTCATTATAGATCTGCCTGTTTCGTATCTGGAATGGTTTGAACGCGAAGGTTTACCCGCCGGCAAGCTGGGAATTATGCTCAATACCATGTACGAAATACGCCTAAACGACCTGATGTTTTTGATCGATGGATTGAAGAAGAGGTATAAACCAAGTTAAGGGAATACTTATTCCAACCAAACACCTATATAGTTGGTCTTGTAGTTTTATACCCTAACTAAGCTTTCAAAATCATGAAAAAGATCTTCTGTATCGCATTGTTATTAGCCGTTGTAAGTTGCGACAGGAAAAGTGAGGATGTATTACCTGCTACGGTCATGGAATTTGATAAATTTACATTGGAAGCATCTTCTAAGTGGAAACAATTTAGTGCGCAAGGATATGATTCAAAAGTGGGTGGGATTACCAATGGGAGAGACACGCTTCGGTACGATTATGGTTGGCATTCGTATCGATTTACAAACGAAACAGATAAAACGCAAAACCGCGTCAATGCGAAAATTGACGGAAAAGATGCGTTGATTGTCCAACCCAAAGACAAAGGAAAAGGACTTATAGGGGTTTACATTCAGGTAGATGATATGATGCGGTTTAATCTTTATGGAGTGAGTAAGGATGAGGAGGAAGTTGTCGCGATTTTTAATTCAGTGAAGTTTAAATAACAAAAAGGATCTCCCAACATAAACAGGAGATCCTTTTTGTTTCAATTTATTCGACAGCCGAAAACCGAAAGCCGAAAACCGAAAGCCGAAAGCCGACCGCCGAAAGCTGACAGCCGACAGCTGACCGCCAACCCCACCTTACTTTTTCTCCGGCATCAGCACCACTTTAATGAAATTATCATTGTTGAAGTATTTAGCGGCAGCTGCCTTGGTACTTTCCGGCGTGATCGATTTCAGTAGTTGATCCTGTTTGAAAACTTCTTCCAGGTCATCTTCCATATAGACATTGTCGTCCAGGTAATTAAGCCAGAAATTATTGGTTTTTAATGCCGTTTCCATTTTACGGTTGGTTTCAGCGACAAATTTTTCAATGTCTTTTTTGTCGGCTCCATCTTTGGCAATTTTTGCTATTTCAGCTTGCGTACGTTGTACAAGCTTGTCCACGTTTTCGGGCGCGCAGCCAAATCCAACGCTAAAACGATAATGACCGGTCGGAAATTTATCGGTACTCTCCGAAACACCAACACCATAAACACCGCTTTCTTCTTCCCGAAGCGCCTCAATCAGTTTAATTTGCAACACTTCCTGCAAAGCCTCAATCTGAATGTTGTTTTCAGGACTGTACTCATATTCTCCACTGTATATCATCGAAACCTTGCTTTTGGGTTCCAGACCTTTGTAAACCGTTTTCTCGATCCGTCCCTTTGGCGGGAAAATGTTGGGGTGTTTAAATGTATCGTCCCGATCCGTCGAAGGCAGTGAGCCCAGGTATTTTTCAAGAAGTGGCTTGATTTCTTCCGTCTTAAATGCACCTACAAACGTGAAAACAAAATCCGATGCATCCGAAAACCGATCTTTATATAGTGCCATGGCTTTGTCCAAATCAACTTTGTCAATGCTTTCGGGCGTTAATGGACGGCGGTCGGGGTTGTTGCTCGTCAAAACGGCATTGAGTGTATCCGAAAATACCTTATCAGGAGTGATCGTTTTCTTTTGGTTTTCAAGATAGGCCTTCTGGTTTGCCAAAATCCCCTGCACCACCTCGGCATCCTTACGTGGTTCGGTAAAATAGGCATATATCAGTTGCAGTGTCGTTTCCAGATCTTTTGGATTGGTACTGCCACCAACGCCCTCGCTCAGCTCACCTACATACGGGCCCGCATTTACTGTTTTTCCAGCCAAAAACTTTTGAAGCTGGGTTTGGTTATAGGGCCCAACGCCTCCCGATTCCACCACATAGCTTGCAAACATTCCTGTTTCACGCTGACCGGGAAATAAAGAGTAACCACCTTTGGCAGTCGCCTTGATTAAGATCTGATCATTTTTAAAATCGGTAGGTTTTAGCATCACTTTAACCCCGTTAGACAGCGTCCATTCGGTCATACCCAGTTTTGGGAAAGATTTTTCACCCACTACTTTTCCTCCCTTGGGTTCGGTGGGCAGTAATGGAGAGTCAAGAACATCGTCCACATAGGCGGTTACGTCTTTCCCACTGTTGGCCAGTATAGCGCGAATTTTGGCCTCCGTCAACATGGCGTCTTTGCTCTTCTCTGGGCCCATCAATACCACCGATCGGTTTTTGTCGGTGATGTATTTTTTTGCAATGGCATTTACATCGCTGATTTTGATACCATCAATATTCTTTTTGACCAGTTCAAAATAGGCTTCAATGCCCATAAAGGGCTTATCGTTCAGGAAATGACCTAGGTATTCCTGCGTGTAGTTGGTAGACTTGGTTTTGTCCCGTTCCTTATAGGCCTGTTCCAGTGAATTCAGCATGTCTTTTTTTACACGATCCAACTCCGGCTGGGTGAACCCAAATTTTTGAACCCGGGCATTTTCATCTAAAACGGCATTTAAGGCCGTCTCCATAGAGGAAGCATCCTTGGCCAATGCAACGGATGTATAGGCGTCCAGATTACCCATAAAGCCACCATACTGACTTAGCCCAAACAGAAATGGCGGATTAGCCTTTTGGGTAAGTTCCTGCATGCGTTGGCCGATCATGGCATTGTATAGGCCAATGATGATATTGTTACGAACATCCTGCAAGGTTTTTTCCTTTTGCTCCGGTTGCTTGTATATCACCTGAATCAAATTCTGGGGATATTCCGGGTCGGTCACAATGGCTACGTTGGTAGCTCCATCCAACGGAATGGTGTATTCCGTACGTTTTTTAGGTTTTACGGGAACGGGAATGGAGCCAAATTTTTGTTTGATCGATGCCTCCACCTTGTCTGCGTCAAAATCTCCAACGGCGATTACCGCCATCAGATCGGGACGATACCAGTCTTTGTAAAAAGCCTTAATCGTTTCCGGTTTGAAAGCTTTCAGAATGCTGTCTTTACCGATGGGAAGACGCTCCGCATAACGCGAATTGTTCAGAATCATTTTCAAATACTGATCGCGCATGCGTTGTTGTGCCCCCCGGCCCATTCGTGATTCTTCCAGCACCACACCTCTTTCTTTGTCTATTTCTGCTGGTTCCAGCAGGGCGCCATGAGCCCAGTCTTCTAATACTTGCAGACCTTTTTCGAGCAACCCTACCGAATCGGTGGGTATAGGGAGCTCATAGACAGTTTCGTCAAAACTGGTGTAAGCGTTCAAATCGGCACCGAAGCGCACACCGGTTTTTTGTAAAAAATTAACGAGTTCGTTTTTGGGGAAATTCGTTGTTCCGTTAAAGTTCATGTG
>CALGRQ010000411.1 GCA_937880795.1 uncultured Dyadobacter sp.
CAGAAGAATCTGTTTTCACAATCTCCGTAGGTTTTATAACCTCGGTAGGTGCAACTGTTAAAGCTTCATCCACGTGCTCTGTAACTGTCTCGGCCATTACAGGAGCTGGCTCAGTCATCGCAGGTTCTTCCACCACCACACTGGCGGTCTGCTTGTCCGAATAGGCAAAAGGATTGAGTGTACTCTGATTATTACCAATGCCAGTGCCTACAAGAAAAAAGCTCACATAAAACATCAAACCGACCAAGGCAGCAGCCGCTGTCCATTTAAACCAATTTGTTTTTACAGGGCGATCCAATGCTGGCTCCAACACTTCTACATGTTCCTCAATAACCGGAACGTGAGGTGTTTCAAGTAATATTGGCGCTTTACGTTCAACTACTTTAACGCCGATGTTCGTAAAACCATACCATTCGTCCTTGAACCAATTGGCAACATTGGGCTCAAAAACCAACTTTCCTTCACCGTTGGTATTGAAATGACCAATCCCTTCAATTTTAGTTTCTCCGTTGCTTGACAAGGCTGACTTTAATACATCCGTATATTGCTTAATTCGCTGAATAGCATCTGTATGCGCAATTTTTTCTTCACGAGAAATATAGTTAGCCAAGAAACCATCATCCAACTTCAAAAACTCGTTGAAGGCCAATTTCTTAACGGGAGGCGAAAAAATGCCTGATTCCTGATCATATATGGCCGGAACCTGTCTTGAAAGCAAGGCACCAAAACCCGGTATGATCACGAACTCGTAGTCACTAACTAATTTCTTTATTACAGTTTCAACAGCTATCATGAAGCTCAATTCTGGTTGTATCTGGCGAAGTTAAAAAGAAAAAGATAATCCTCCAATAAAGTTCAATCCCTGCTGTGGATAATACTGGTAGCGCTGGTACTGCTTCCCAAACACATTATTAATGGCAACAAAGGCCGAGAAGTTCTTGGTTAACAGATAGTCAATCTTCAAATTCAAGTCGGTTATTACCGGCATTTTGGTTACAATTCCAGATTGAAAATTTTTCGCTTTTATTCCCCTAAGCATATAAAAATCGGCAGTTACGAACAGCTTTTTGCTTATTGTGAGTGCATTAAACCAGTTTAACGTAAGATCCGGACGATGCCATGGTTCTTCAATCAGATCCATGGAGTAGTTAAAGTAGTTTACTTTAAGGGAGGTCTTAAACAAGTCGTTAAAGTTATAGCCGGCCTGTCCCGATATTGTCAGAACCTTAGTCTTTCCCGGGTCATATATCGCAGCAAATTTAGAAGTGTCTATCAACGAGTTGTTAAAGCTATAAAAGTTGCGATATCTCGAATAAGAAACTTTTCCTTCGTAGTTCACGCCATTGGATTCACCCTTCACACCCGCATACATATCCGCAGTCTTCTCGGTATTCGCTACCAACACGTTGGGGCCCAACCATTGATTCTCGCTTAACATGCTTTTCAGAGTATTCCGAACAATATCACCGTTATAACCTGCAAAGATGTGTAAACCTGAGAAAGGTGTTACGTCCAAATTAAGAACTGGGAACGCTTTGGTTTTATTAATATTTAACTGATTATCAGTCTCATTAACAGCGTTAAGTCCGGCAGTTACTGTAAATATATCAGAGGTATACTTGAAGGTAGGCTTAACTCTGAACAAGTTTCTGTTGTAGGTTAACCTATCCACCCGCTGTGAGATAAAGGCATCAGCTTCAAGTAATGCATAAAACGATTCCGATATAGGAACCGAAGCCATCAATTTGGTACCCCAATCCAGCTCCGAAGCATCATAACGGTCTCTTAACGTATTCAGACTGGTTTTAACAGAATAATCTACCGCTACGGATGCATCCGTATTTTCGAATCCAAGATTTATACCGAATTGATTGATGGTCTGGCGCAAGCTATCCCTATTGATCACAAACGCATCTGGCTGGGGCTGGTATCCATAGAAATAATAATTTTTGCGATCATACTCCACCGAAGCCTCTACCTTGTAGGCATTTTGGATATACTTGCCACCCAGTTTAAGATTGGTTGCCGCATTGGCAGAATTTTTACCATCAACAGGCCCTGTAGCAGCCGACAAATGTTTCACCTGAGATGTAAAAACCAGGTCATCCGAAGTCCTTGCACCTATAAATGCTTCTCCAAGAAAGCGGCCATAATTTCCTGCACCAAGTTTAATGAAGTTATTTAAAGCACCGGGCATCGTAGCTCTTTCCTTTTCATCCGAGGATATACCCACTGCCGGGGTTAACTTCGGTGCTGTTATATTGATATTCGGATCCAGGATCTCGTAAGAAACTTTCTTCTTATCGTTGGCTCCCTGAACCGGCTGAACCTTATCAAAAACCCTATTAGCTGGGGCAAATTCTATACTCTTTTCTTTTACGATTTCATACGTCTGACTTTCAATTTCCCCACGCTGTGCCATGGCAAATTGGGTAGAGAAGCCAAGTGTCAGAAGAAACAGTGAACCTCGTAATACGCTGGAATTCATCATAAATAATGTTTATTACTGTTAACTTAAACAGGATAAGTGATTCTATTTCGATATCTGAGCCAATTTTTCTTTGGCCAGTTCTACGGCTTCTTTATCGTCGGAATTATCTATAATCGAATTGAGCGTAGCCTTAGCCTGTCCCATTTCATTCAAACCTACGTATACTTCCGCCAATAAAATGAAAGAGCGAACCCTCCAGTAATCATAACCTTCGAAATTCTTACCCATGTCAATGATTGCAGTTTCCGCTTCTTTATATTTTTTAAGTTTATAAAGAATGTTTGCATTCCAGTAACTGGCTTCTGCGCCAAATTCATCTTTGGAAGACGCCGCTACTTTCTTGAACTCCTCTGCTGCTTTTGTAAAATCACCTTTATCATACGGAACCTTACCCAAATATAGTTGTGCTTTACCCACACCTCCTGGAATGATATTACCCGCCGTTATCACCTCACGCGCGTAATACAGCGTTGAGTCATAACTTTTCAGTGCGTAGTAGTTGTCCATCAGGCCTATCCAAGCCTGAGTCTGTTCTTTCTTACTTTCCGAATTACGAAGCAGAATTCTGAAATTGGTTACCGCGTTGTTATAATTACCGCGTCCAATTTCAAGCTCAGCAGATCTTTGAGCTGCCGCTGCTACGAAACTTGATCTGTTTTCCTGAACAACTTTACCGAAGTACTGCAAGGCCTCCGAAACATTACCCGTTTTGTCATACGACGAACCAATGAAATACCGCACATCATATTGATGCTTACTGGTTGGATAGGTTTTCAAGAATTCCTGCATAGCCTGCTTGGCATTCTCATACTTCTCCGCGTAATATAAGTTTCTAACGTTATCAAACTCAACCTCTTCAAGCTTTTCATTTCCTGGGTTATTCTTCCGCACAACTCCCAACACCTGCGTAAACTCTTCCGGACGCCCAACGGCAGTGTAACTTTCCTGAATACCTTCAAGTGCGCTGCTTGCTGAAGGCGAGTCGGGGTATTCGGTCAAAATTTTACGGAAATCGACAATGGCCTGTTCGTATACCTGCAAGTTGTAATATGACTGTGCACGACGTAGCAAAGCCGCTGGAATCAAGTAGCTCTTGGGTTTTTCATTAATCATTCTCGTAAAACCCTTCACAGCAGGCGAATAACTTTGATTCTGGAAATCTATATCCGCAATTTGGAAATACGCGTCATCCAAATAACGTGAAGATGGGTAAGTCGAGATCAGTAATTCAAACTGTCTTCTCGCCTCTTGCTCACGATTCATATACACAAATGCGCGCGCTTTCTGATACGTGGCGTAATCCTTATCCGTTTTTCCGTTACTAGCTACCTTCTCATAAGTTCTAATCGCCTCATCGTAATTTTTAGCTGCTAGGTAGCAGTCCGCAAGACGAGCGTGTGCATCTTCTATAATCTGAGTGTCAATCCCTTCCAGGTTTGTTACAAAGTCCTTAAAGTAACCAAGGGCCTGGCTGTATTTTTTCTGATTATAATATACATATCCCAGCGCGTACAAGCTCTTTCTGGCATAAATTCCAGCTTTCGGATTTTTAGATACCTGGTTATAAAGTGCCACGGACTCATCTACCTTCTTTAAACCATAGGTTGACTCCGCCTTATAGAAACTTGCTGCAATGAAAATTTGCTCATCAATCGGGAATTTGATGGACTTGTCAAAAAGAATGATGGCAGGTTCAAATCTCTGCTGATTAAATTCAGCGACACCTTGGTTATAAGTTAGCCTTTGATAGGTGCCATTAATTTTAGCATTCCGCTTTGAGAGGCTCTCAATGTACTTTATTGCCCCTGCATTGTTGCTTGATCCAGCATATGCTTCGGCTACTAATTCTGTTGCTTCTTCCACATGCTTGCTACTCGGGAAGTCAGAAATAAAGGAATTAAACTCCTTAATGGCCTCGTTGTTATTGCCTGTCTCTAATTGGATCTTAGCATGGTTGTATGATGCCTCTTCCCTCACTACTTGATTGAAGTTTAACTTAGAAGCATTACCGAAAGACGTTAAAGCATAACTTGAATTACCATTCTTTAAGTAGCTGATACCCAGCAAATATGAAGCGTATTGCGAAACAGAATCTTTGCCTCCTCCAACGTCTTTTAATACCTTAATGGTACCATCATAACTATTGGTTCTAAACATGGAATGACCATAGTGTAAAGCAATGGCTGGCGGAATTTTTCCGGATTTCATTTTATTATAACGGTCATACGCTTTCACAGCAGCT
>CALGRQ010000412.1 GCA_937880795.1 uncultured Dyadobacter sp.
CATGGAGTTTGTTGATATTGCGGGTTTGGTAAAAGGAGCTAGCCAGGGAGCTGGTTTAGGGAATAAATTTCTAGCGAATATTCGGGAGGTAGACGCAATCGTTCACGTTGTTCGTTGCTTTCAGGATGAAAACGTTGTGCACGTAGAAGGTCGCGTAGATCCTGTTTTCGATAAAGAAATTATCGATATCGAACTTCAGTTAAAAGACTTGGAGTCTATAGAAAAGAAAATTCTGAAGTCGGAAAAGGCAGCAAGAACGGGCGATGCAAAAGCGAAACTGGAGGTAGAATGGCTTAAAAAATATAAGGAAACGCTGGAAGCCGGGAAAAATGCTCGGAGTCTTGAAATTGATCCGGAGGTTAGAGAAGCTGTGATTGGTGATTTACAGTTATTGACTGTGAAGCCGGTTCTTTACGTAGCCAACGTGGATGAAGAATCGATGTTAACCGGTAATGAGTACTCTGAGAAACTACGCGAAGCCGTAAAGCATGAAGGTGCGGAAGTGATTGTGCTTTGTGCAGCAATTGAGTCTCAAATCTCAGAAATTGAGGATCCGGAAGAGCATGAAATGTTTTTAGGTGAGTATGGACTGAAAGAATCAGGACTGAGCAAGTTGATCAAGGCGTCCTATGCTTTGTTAAATTTGATCACCTATTTTACAGCCGGTGTGAAAGAGGTAAGAGCTTGGACTATCGTTAAAGGCTGGAAAGCCCCACAAGCAGCGGGTGTTATCCATAGTGATTTTGAAAAAGGATTTATTCGTGCGGAGGTGATTAAAGTTGCCGACTTCGAAAAATATAAATCGGAAGCAGCTGTGAAGGAAGTAGGTAAAATGGCTGTGGAAGGTAAAGAATATGTAGTGCAGGATGGTGATATTATGCACTTTAGATTTAATGTGTAGTTCCTGAATGGAATGAACACAAAAAAAGCGAGGCTATTGTGTAGCTTCGCTTTTTTTGTGGTAAACGCTAAAAGATTATCTTCTTCTGTTCCATTCTACGGTGGTATAGCCAATCAGTAAATCGGACCTTCCTGCTCTTGGACGAAAATACACCAATATATCGTAATCGTTCTCGGTGGTAGCATAGTTTCCCTCAATATGAGATTCATCCGGCTTTGCGCCAGGGCCGCTTACCACGGTATAGTCATAATTGATAACCCCCTGTTTCATGAAAATTTCTGCTTCATAGGCATTCAAATCAGGATTGAAGGTCATTTTATTGCGTTCATTTAGTTGCCACAAGTTAAAAGCACCGTTGACATAGAACGTGGCATCGGGATCCTCGGCAGCGCGTAATGTAAATATTACCGGTGTATAATCTGCTTCTATACTTCCTCTACCTGATTCACGTTGGTCAACAATATACTGCCCATTCAAGTCATCCAGTTGCAAATAGCCATTTTCCGTACGAGGCTTGTCTGGAAACAGAATCAGTTTTGTGAATTCATCGGACCTTATCAACTCCTGAATGCCGTAACCTCTTGCAGAAAGAGTCCGGCTATCAAAATAGCGGAATTCATTTCCGCCAGGGAAGGTGTTTTCCAAATCAAAGAAGGTGTATTCCAGTATACTGTCAAATGGGCGCACATTGGTGGGTTTGAAGTCTGTACGGATCTGATCCCACCTGAAATTTTTACGGATCACTACTTTTAGGTCAGTCTGAGGTGCATTCAGCGGATTACCTTTGTAATCAATTTTGAAGTCGATTTGCTGGTCGGAGAATTGCTGACTGATGCCTTGGGAGAAGCGTGCTTCTGCCTGTATTCCTACCCGCGTCTCGTAAATCATAAATCGTCGGGATAAAACCGGTTTTCTATCCGAATCCGAATAAACGACCAGTACATAATTGCCGGACAACTTTAATTTGGGTACCTCAAAGCGGTAATGATAATAGGGAACTTTGGTGCTGAAAGACTGCTCGTTGGAATTGATCGGGTACTCATTAAACTCGTAAGTGAATTCAATGTCATTCAGATTTGATTTGGTCCAGTCGGCATTACAATGAATAAATTTCACCCTATATCCTGCAAAAGATGCCGAGAGGTCGTCAAATTCCAGTACGAGGGGATGGTTACTTTGCATGGGCAAAACGGGCGGACTAATCAGTCTTCTGGGATTATCAGGATCGTCAATGCCGGGGTAAAGTAAGACCGTAGCAATTTTGGGATTGTATATAAAGTCTTCCAGACGGACATTCTGCGTTTGCGAATGGGCAGTGAAAAAGTGAAGACTGAGTAATGCTAAAAGAATCAGGCGCATAAACAGATTTTAGAAATTACCTTAACTTGTTATATAAACGTGTAAATAACGAATTAATGCCTTTTTTGTAGAAATAACTATTTTTGTTATAAAACATTGATACCATGACCGGCCATCCACAAAAGATTTATTCGGAGGAAGAGTACCTGGAAAAGGAGCGAATGGCAGATTATAAAAGCGAGTATTACCGGGGTGAGATATTTGCCATGCCTGGCGCAGGGTTTAATCACATCAGAATTACTGAAAATTTATCAGGGCAATTTTTTGTTCGTTTCAGTGATAAATCATGCTGTGGTTATTCTAGCGACCTTCGGGTGCATATACCTGCGAACAGTCTTAAACCTATCCTGATTTTTTGATTATCTGTGGAAATAATGAATTTTGGGATGAGAAAAAAGATACGATTTTAAACCCGTCGGTTATTATAGAAGTTTTGTCGCCCAGTACATCGGGTTATGATCGGGGAGAAAAATTTCACTTGTGTCGTAGCATTCCATCATTGAAAGAATTTGCGATTGTAGATTCCCTTTCGATAGGTGCTGAGGTGTGGCGTAAAAATGAAGAAGGGATTTGGCCTCGGAGGCTTACGACATTGCCGGTGCTATTGAGCTTGGTAGCGTAAACGTGAGTTTAAAAATGACAGAGATTTATGCATATACAGAAGATTTAATAACAGTATAGTCATCTATATGACAACAAAAAAGGAAGCTATCAGGCTTCCTTTTTTGTTGTCATAATTCTATATAGAATTATTATCCGGCAAGTTCTTCTATTTCTAGCATAGCGGTTTCCCAACTATCGTTTGCCTTTTCGAGTTTCTGAACAATATCAGCGTAAATGCGATTGAGATCAGCCAAAGCCTTTGCATCTTCATATACAGCAGGCTCGGCAAGTTTAGCCTCGGTTTCTGATTTTTTAGACTCTAGTGTATTGATCGTGTCTTCCAGCTCCTCCACCAACTTTTTAGCTTTTTTTAGCTTTTGTGCATCTTCGTTAGAAGTGGGCTTATTGGTTTTAGCCTTGTTTTGTGCAGGTTGTGCACTGTTTTTTTGCGGAGGAGCACTGCTCACAACTGCTTTGTCACTAACGGCCGACTGCAAGCCACGTTCTTCTACCCAAATTTCATATTCCTGGTATGTTCCGGGATATTCTTTAATCTGATGGTCTTCGATATACCAGATTTTATTGGCTATGTTTTCAACAAAGTACCGGTCGTGGGAAACAACGATGTAACTACCTTCATACTGCTGGAGTGCCTGAATCAGAATATTTACCGACTGCATGTCCAAGTGGTTGGTAGGTTCATCGAGTAACAGGAAATTGGCTTGTGAAAGCAATACTTTCGCAAGGGCTACACGTGATTTCTCACCTCCTGAAAGGACCTTAATTTTCTTGAAAACATCGTCTCCTGTAAATAAGAAGCACCCCAAAACGGTCCGAAGCTCTGTTTCCGTTTTATTAGGATTGGCATATTTAAGCTCTTCAATCAAATTGTGATTGATATTCAATGATTCGAGCTGATGCTGTGCATAAAATGTAAACATTACATTATGACCCAGTCTTCTTTTCCCTTCAATGGGCTCATCACCTGCTACTACGCGTAACACTGTTGATTTTCCTCTACCGTTGGCGCCAATCAGGGCGATTTTATCACCGCGCTCCATGCTGATGTTGGTAGCGTCCAAAATTACTTTCTCACCATATGCCTTGGATGCATCCTCCAACTGAAAAACATGGCGACCCGGCTGGGTTGTAAATTGGAAGCGGAAGTGCACCTTTGCATTTTCGTCCACAACGGCATCCACCACTTCCATCCGGTCCAAAGCTTTTACGCGGCTTTGCACCTGGCGCGACTTCGTTGCTTTTGCCTTGAAACGTTCTATAAAACGCTCGGTTTGACGAATTTTAGCCTGCTGGTTTTCGTAGGCACCTCGCTGAATTTCATTGCGTTCATCCTTTTCTTCCAGGTAATAAGAATAATTTCCAGCATAGTATACGAGCTTTCCACCTGATACTTCAACGGTTGTATCAATGGTATTATCAAGAAACTGCCTATCGTGACTTACCACAATTACAGCACCCTCGTAGCTTTGAACGTATTTCTCAACCCACTGAATGGATGGTAAGTCCAAGTGGTTGGTAGGTTCATCGAGCATCAGCAATGACGGCTTTTGTAATAATAGCTTAGCCAGCATAACGCGCATACGCCATCCTCCGGAGAACAACCGAAGTGGGCGTTGTAAGTCGTCGGTTACGAAACCAAGTCCCTCCAAAATGGCCTCCGCTTTGGACTGAACACTATATCCATCCAATGCTTCAAACTCCTCTTGTACACGAGCCAGTTTATCAACCAATTCGTCCTTGTAATCATGCTCCATCTCATGCAGGATCTTATCGATCTGAACCTGCAATTGGTTTTGCCGCTCAAAAGCCTGCATGGCGACAGAAAGAATGGATTCATCGCTTTGGTAAGAAAGCAAATCCTGATTCAAAAATCCAATCGTGCAATCACCGGATTTTGATATATGTCCACCATCTGGTTGAAACTCTCCGTTTATCATCCTAAGAAGGGTAGACTTACCGGTTCCGTTTAGTCCAATGAGACCAATTTTTTGCTTTGGTTTGATATGAAGCGACGCGCCATCGTATAAAGCACGGTCGCCGAGGTAATAACTGAGGTTCGTAATCGCGATCATGCCGCAAAGGTACGGGGAAAGAAGGAGATCTCGAAAAGTAGAATAGTAATAGTTACAGGCATGTATCCTGCACAAATAATTATTGGTATATTTTACTGAAATAATGTAATATATTTAATTGTATCATTTAATTACATATTATTTTATGGGAGAAAAACGATCTGGACGCCTCCTCTTAACTGCCTGGTATATTGGTTTTTTACCGACGGTTTTAATGAACCATGTAGGTTTTGATATTAGTTCAGGGTATAGCCACAACATGGCTTTTGCTGAACCGGTTGATTCTACCACAGCCCTAAAATCATATGAATTGTTTGCGGTTGCAGACTCGATCATTGAAAATAAGGGCTATAAGGCCGCCGTAGATTATATACGCACATTTGAAAAGTTATATACGGATCCGACTGAGGTGAGTATATATCGTCAAATCATGGCCACCTATACATCAGCCCAGGGAAATACCGCCGAGGCGTTAAAATATGATGCGCTATATGCCCCGGGAATTGAGGAAGTGGCTTTTACATTTGGAGACGAATTTGAAGTTAAATCCGCAAGGGAAACCATCACTGAAAGATGCCATGAGAAACAAGTGGTTATGTTCAATGAATCTCATCACCGAGGGCAACATCGGGTATTTATTCGGTCGGTATTAAAAGATATGTATACATTGGGATTTCGGTATTTTTTGGTTGAAGCTTATATGCCGGATGAGGATTCACTGTTAAATACGCGGGGTTATCCGATCTTAAAAACGGGTACCTATATCAGGGAACCGGCTTTTGGTCAGTTGATTCGGGAGGCCAAAGAGATTGGGTTTACCGTTGCGGCCTATGATCGGGATACGTCGGAATGTAATTCACCGGAACCGTTTGTGTGTGCCAATCAAAGAGAAAAGGTGTCTGCCGAGAACATCTATGAGGTATTGAAAAAGGATCCAAAGGCGAAAATTTTAGTGGCAG
>CALGRQ010000413.1 GCA_937880795.1 uncultured Dyadobacter sp.
AGTGGCGATAAAAGTATAACCCAAGGTGTAATTCCTGCACTGATCGAGTCAATCTTATCCGTTTTAAGAAAATTGTAGAATAAGTATAGGTAAATTTATTAATGATATAGTAATATTTTATAAGTGTTGTATTGACATATTATAAAATTAACTTAGTTTTGTTTTATTCGAAAGAATGGATCGAATCGCGCGTTTACGAACGCATGATTTTTCTCCGTAGTTGAAAGTGTGACATCAAGTATTTACCTAACCTTTTATTCTATGAAAACAGTTACACCGCAAAGGAGAGGCTCATTCCGCTCCACCTAATCTTGTTGTTTTAAGTTTTGTCTCGCATACCCGCTTCGGGTTAAGTTTTTTTTGCCGTCGTATCGACTACATATCAAGGGTAGTCTGTTGGTTTCGTTTTCTTAAAGTCCTAAAATTTATCTAATCCCTAATCAGATGAAGAAAAAAGTACTTGTAATTTTAAAAGTGTCGATTTTACATTTAACGATACTTTGGGGATGTTCGGATGACGCGTGGGCGTCGACGAGGGGCTCTAAAATTAAAAACAGCCTCATTTCACAGCGATTTCTGGATAAAAAAATTTCCGGAAAAGTAACCGATGAACAAGGTAGGGAGTTGCCTGGTGTTAATGTTACTGTAAAAGGTACCACAAGAGGAACGTCCACTGACGTAAGTGGGAAGTATACCTTGGATGTGGTCAGTGATACGGAGGTACTTGTATTTTCTTTTGTAGGGTATTTGGCAAAGGAAATAACAGTTGGTGCCGCTACAAACCTGGATGTGAAACTTGACCCAGATACGAAGGCACTGGAAGAAATTGTAGTAGTAGGCTATGGTACTCAGAAAAAGGCTACGGTGACGGGATCTATCAGCAGTATCAAAGGTGATGCTATTGCACAGGTTCCTGCTCCCAACATTTCACAGTCGCTGGCAGGTAGAGTGGCTGGGGTGAGTATGCGTCCTAACGGTGGCCAGCCCGGAAAGGACGATCCGGATATTCATATACGGGGGATCGTCACTACTGGTAATAACAAACCACTCGTGGTGGTAGACGGTGTGAGGCGGGATAATATCCGTCAGATTGATCCGGCCAGTATAGAAACCATTACAATTTTAAAAGATGCAGCAGCCGTGGCACCATACGGTATCGGAGGAGCCAACGGGGTAATCATGATTACTACCAAAAAGGGCAAAAGCGGAAAGCCACAGGTACGTGTAAGTTCTTCTTATGGATTTCAAAACCCAACGTATTTGCCCAATGTTTTGAGCGCAAAAGACTATATGTCTCTTCAAAATGAAGCTTACTTAAATCAAACCCCAGGCGGTACAAGTCTTCCGAATGATCCGGCGATGGTACAGGATTACGAACGCCTACACAAGGAGGACCCCTGGAAGTACCCGAGTTCCAACTTCCTGGAAGTGTTTAAAAAGAATGTACCGGTTCAAAATCATAACCTTGAATTGAGCGGTGGTACCGAAAATGTGAAATACCATGCAGGGGTAGGATATTACGATCAGAAAGGGATTTTTGATCCGGTAAGTTATCGTCGCTACAACTACAATCTGAATTTAGAAATGGCCGCCACCCGTACTACCAAGGTGGGGATGACTCTTTTCGGAAGTATTGAAAATACCAGGGATGTGGATGCGGACGAAACAACCTCGGGCCACCTTTTTAGAAGCTTTTACAAGTTTTTGCCGACCCAAAGTTTGATATATCCTGAGGGAGATAAGTGGGGGGAATCATCGGCGAATACGCCCATTGGTGTTTTGCGTTCGCCGGGTTACCGCCGTGCCAATGGCAACACGATGTTGGGAACCATTTATGTAGAACAGCAATTGGCGAAAGGATTGAGCGTGAAGGGGGTGTTTAGCTATGATCCTTCTCAACGGAATATCAAATTATGGCATGTGCCCTTTGTTTACCACAAAATTGATCTTTCTCAGAAACCGTATACCTATACCGATGCAATTTCTTTGCAGGAAGGGGCTGGGAAGCCTTTTAGATGGTTGGGCTTAGAGAATCAACGCCGTACCAACTACACTTATCAAGGTTATTTAAATTACAATCGTACGTTTGGTAATCACGCTTTTACAGGGCTCGCGGTGGTAGAAATGCGTAAAACTTCTGGGGATACGATGATGACCCGCCGAAATAATTTCGCAATCGGAATTGATGAAATGAGCTTTGGAAGTTCCAATAAGTTGGATTACGACAATTCTGGAACATCGGGTACAGGGAGTGAGCTGGGATATGTATATCGTGTGGGCTATACTTATAAGGACAAGTATATACTGGAAGCGGCAGGACGATACGATGGACATTACTACTTTGCGCCCGGAAAAAGATGGGGTTATTTTCCGGCATTTTCAGCCGCATGGCGTATATCGGAAGAGTCGTTCATGAAAGGTATGCGTTTTATTGACGAGTTCAAATTGAGAGGTTCGTGGGGAAAAGCGGGTATGCTAGCCGGCGGACCGTTTCAGTACCAGTCGGGATATGATTTGCGAGGAGCAGCCTACGCATTTGGAAATGGCACGTTGGTACAAGGCTCAAGAGTGCCCCGAGAAGCCAATTCTCGCATTACCTGGGAGATATCTACCAAAACTGATATTGGTTTTGACCTGAGTATGTGGAATTCCTTACTGACAGTTGAATTTGACTATTTCCATGAGAATAGAACGGGAATGCTTTTGGCACCGCAGGTGACATTGCCAGTTGAATACGGTTTATCGTTGTCACAGGAAAATAAGGGACGTATGTCCAGTAACGGTATCGAACTGAATGTGGGTACACGTAAGCGTGTATCCAAGGATCTGGATTTCTCGCTTAACGCCAACATGAGCTATTCGATTAACCGGATGCAGGAAGTTTTTCAAACAAATGCAGAAGCTAATAACCCAAATAGGACAAAAGTGGGGCGTCAGTTTGGAACGCCTTATGGTTTTAAATCTCTTGGATTGTTTAAAACTTCTGACGATAAAAACAGTGACGGCATTATCAATGCAGAAGATGGATATATGGTTACACAGTTTGGGAATTTGCACCCAGGAGATATCCGTTATGCCGATCTGAGCGGTCCAGACGGAAAACCAGATGGTGTGATTAATGACCATGACCTTACAGTAATTGGTAATCCGGTTTATCCGGCTCTAACCTATGGTATTACGCCGAGCGTGAATTGGAAGGGCTTTGATGTGACGTTGTTCTTTCAGGGAACGGGTAAATCGAGTATCGGGGTGAGACAATTTTTAACCGTCCCGTTTGAGAATAATGGTAGCAACACTGGTTATGAATATTATGATAACCGTTGGACACCCGAGAATCAGGATGCAAAATATCCACGTTCTACGCCTGCACCTTATGCCAATAATACGAAGGATTCTGATTTTTGGTGGATGAATTCAAGCTATCTCCGCTTGAAAACGGCAAGTATCGGGTATACAATTCCCAGATCGGTGCTTGGTAAGGTAAAAATGAGCTCGGTACGCGTGTATTTTACCGCTCAAAACCTTTTTACTATTAGCAAAATCAAGCATGTGGATCCCGAGATGGGATATACGGATCGTGAAACGGCATATCCGGTCATGAAGACAAACACCTTTGGTATAGATCTGACTTTTTAACGGGAAAACAGAATTGATATGAAACTGGCTATAAAATATTTTAGACTTGTAGGAATGAGCCTGATGATGCTCACCTTATCCGTTTCCTGCGATACAGAGGAGTTTTTAGAAAATGTAAATAAATCCAATCTTACGGATAAAACGCAATGGGAATCCGAAACAAATGCGGATGTTTTTCTAAACGATATATACAGCGAAATTCCCAATAAACTCACCCAAACTGAGACGCTGGATTACTATACTGATGATTATAACATTAGTCATTATTATACGGCGTCCAACTGGCGGGTAGGGGTATGTCAGGTACCATCTAGTAGTACTGATAATCCTTGGGGTGGTACGCAGGGGCCAACTTATGGCTATACCTGGCAAAATTTCTTTGTGAAAATTAGGAAGTGCAATACGTTTATTCAGAAGGTTAACGAAAATAAAGCCAATTTTTCTGAGGCATATTTTAAGAAAAGACTGGATGAGGTAAAATTTATTCGCGCCTTTTTCTATAGCGAATTCTTCGTGCAAATGGGCGGTTTACCGATCATTACGGAACCGCTGGATCGAAACAGTATGTCGTCAGAGGAATTGCAGCAGCCACGACGTACCTTCCAGGAAACCTTTGATTTTATTGTTTCTGAATTGGACGCAGTGGTAAAAAATGAGGTGCTACCTATCAAATATAGTGCATCCGATAAAGATGCGGGCCGTGTTACCCTGGGTGCTGCACTGGCGCTGAAAGGTTGGGTGGAATTGTTTGGAGCGAGTCCATTGTTTAACACGGCTACGCCCTATTTGCCAGACGCTGGGAAGTTTGTGCACTTTGGAAATTATGATCCGGCCAGATGGGCCAAAGCAGCGGCAACCAATAAGGAGTTTATTGACAAGTTTGGGGATGGTAAAAACTATGGTTTATTCTCAGATCTAAAAAATTTCTGGAGAGTATCTAATGAGTACAATACGGAGGTGATTTGGGACAGACAAGTGGTAGCGAACGTTGCTAACATGGGTTCCAACTATGAGAGTAGAGGAGGAGTTACCTATGTTTTAGGCGAGTATCGTTCATGGGGGAATTATAATCCAACACAGGAGCTGGTAGATCAGTTTGCAATGGCCAATGGAAAACCCATTACTGACCCGACTTCCGGCTACAATCCACAAAAGCCCTACGTAAATCGTGAAAAAAGGTTCTATGATTTTATTGTATATGATGGTGCGCCATACAAATTGGATTGGATGCCTAGAACGGATACCATATATACCCGTGTGGACCTTACCTATGCGAATCCGGATCGTACCAAT
>CALGRQ010000414.1 GCA_937880795.1 uncultured Dyadobacter sp.
ATTCCTATATGGTGCGATTGATACTCCTAATTTGGCCACGGTTTCAGGATTCGTAATTTTTCTTTCAATTCCTATATGGTGCGATTGATACATG
This sequence comes from uncultured Dyadobacter sp., assembly GCA_937880795.1. GTDB lineage: Bacteria > Bacteroidota > Bacteroidia > Cytophagales > Spirosomataceae > Dyadobacter. The sequence continues at coordinate 95 of CALGRQ010000414.1, forward strand.
GAAAACAAAGCGATAGGATTACAGTTAAAAGAGCTTTCAATTCCTATATGGTGCGATTGATACTGATAGCTTTCCGTCACTTACATAAAACTGAACCACTTTCAATTCCTATATGGTGCGATTGATACGGAAGATCGGTAAACGCCTTGTCCTGGATGGTAGTTCTCTTTCAATTCCTATATGGTGCGATTGATACTATCTCTAATACAGGATAGTTGCATTGCTTCTTTTGCTTTCAATTCCTATATGGTGCGATTGATACATCCTACGAATCATAAATTCGGAGCTTCGGTACTACTTTCAATTCCTATATGGTGCGATTGATACTCCGTAAACCAAGCCCGGGTGATCAAATTCCCCTGCTTTCAATTCCTATATGGTGCGATTGATACGCGGAAAATCAAAACACAATTGGTAAAGGATCAGGTACCTTTCAATTCCTATATGATGCGATTGATACAACAAAAAGCAAAGACAGAAACAAATGCTTCTTGTCACTTTCAATTCCTATATGGTGCGATTGATACGTGCTAAACAAAGCCGCATTCATAAAGCAAGTAGTAGCTTTCAATTCCTATATGGTGCGATTGATACTGTTATTTCTCAGCAAAAGCAATACAATCAACTTTCTTTCAATTCCTATATGGTGCGATTGATACAGTCGATTTTAAAAGGCCTTAATGTCAACCCGCGTCTTTCAATTCCTATATGGTGCGATTGATACTGATGTTAGTTTTCATAATGTGCTTTGTGTTTTTACTTTCAATTCCTATATGGTGCGATTGATACTTACCAGGCATTTGCAACTCAATAATTTCGATGAAACTTTCAATTCCTATATGGTGCGATTGATACACCGATATGTCCGCAAACCGGGTTCCATTTGTCACTACTTTCAATTCCTATATGGTGCGATTGATACTAGATCCATGGGTTGCAGGTACACTAACCGAATGCCTTTCAATTCCTATATGGTGCGATTGATACTGGTTATTTCTCCCTACTAAACAACATGGTAGTGAACTTTCAATTCCTATATGGTGCGATTGATACCCGTTGAAAAAACGGGGTTACTGATGCAAAAAAGCTAATTTCTGGGTCAAAAACAATTGAAAAAATCGTCGACCCGTGGTAATACGATTTAGCCTGAGGATCGACGACTGTTTATTATCAGTGAGTTATACAAAAATAGTTAACCTTTTTTAATTTCATAATTTCAAAGAGCATCCTGAAAATTATTATCGACGACCAGGTTCGTCATTTTTTACAAGAAATTATCCGTCGTCATTCGCTCCAAACCAATCACTTCCTTGTCAAGCCAACGTGCTTCACGGCTTTTAAAAATGATAAGGCTGTCCTGGTCTTCCAGCATAATCTTTCGCGCGAGCTGTATCATTTCTTTCAATTTAACTTCCGTAATTTCTCCCTCGAAAACGGAATTTTGAATCCAGTTTAAATATTTACGGCAATGCTTTAGCATTTTGCTCACTCTTTTTTCACCTATATCATATACCAAAATAACGTACATCGGCTGTTTGAAAAACAAGTTAAACATTCATTTTAGATCTTTAGCTTGCAAGCGCTTCTGAAATTCGGGGAAGGTGATATATTACCACATCATTCTAAATGCTTTGTATTCCTCCATCCCTAGCAGATGTTTTTGTAATTTATAACATTCCAGTTTTACCAAATGCTTGTAACTTACATTTCTACCCAAGCCTCGGTGTTTAAAGGTTTCTTTTAATCTTTCTTCAAACACCTGAACAAATAATTTTCGAGCACCCTCTTTGAGTACGCAACGGTTGAGTTCCTGGCGGAAATCTGAGGCCTGAATTTGTTTCTTATTCAGCATGCTAAAGATGGTTCGATCTACGAGCAACGGCTTAAATATTTCAGCCAAATCCAGTGCAAGCGAAAACCTTCGTGCGCCGGGTTCATGTAAAAAACTGATGGTTGGATTGAGCTGGGTATGATAAATCTGATCTAAACAAACCGTATAGCACAGCATATTACCAAATGAAATTAAGGCGTTGATTTCATTTTTGGGAGGTTGTTTACTTCTTCCCTTCATTTCAAAGTCGTTGATGATAATATCGAAGGCGTCGTAGTAAGCCTGCCTGATATTGCCTTCAATGCCCATTAATTCATTGATTTTTACCGTTTGTCCGATCAAAGCGTGGTAGCTGCTGATACGGGATACGGAATCACTCACATCCTTGCCACGACCCGAATAGTAGGCCAGGTTCTTCGAAGGCTCCTTCCACAAATTTGCGTGCTAGTATTTGTCGCTTTTTCTCCGAAAGATAATGCCTGGTTTGCTCCACTTGCATTTTGCCAGCCAGTAAGTATTCTTTTGGCATAAAAGAACCGGTATAGTGCTCATAAAAGTCAAAGAAATGTACTGCTACCTGATGCTTTCCCAAGAAATTGTATAACGCACTATTGGCATCCAGGCTACCAAAGCAATACAAATTATCTACCGTTTCAATGGGCAGATAGCGGGGCTGTAAGTCGTTCCCGTCCTCATCTATAGGTTGAAAACAAAGGGTATTGTCTTTACGGGATAAACGTCCGGGATTGAAGAGGTAGAAGGATTTTTTCATGGGTACTTATTGGCTTTGACCGAAGTATTAAAAAATGAATATTTTCAATTTTATTCTTCTGTTTCCCCCGACCAGCAAAAATCAAAATAGCTGCACGATTTACATTTAGATTTGGGTAACACAGGAGGGCAGCGATCCGACTCGATGATCTTACGGGCATTCGCAATCCAGTCTTCTAAAATAATCTCTCCGTTTTGATCCAATTCTACCCGTTCTGTATGACGCATCTTTGGGTACTCAATTAATCCATACTCGGCTTTGATACCCTTACGTCTTAAAATATATAGATAAAACTGTACCTGAGCAATGTGCGCATGTTCTTTTGCCGACGATTTTTTTATCTCATGTACCACACCCAAATGCGGATCATAGAAATCAATTTTAGCTGCCAAACCAATTCCATCCGGCACCTCCGGTTCCAACGAAACCTCTACCTCGGTATACCTCTCTGCTCGTTGCGGATAGGCGTGTTCCCCAACTAACTTACCCTCATATACGACGTCCGATGTGTGCTCCATTCGGATGGCATGGGCGTGGAGCCACATTTTGCGATGGCAAAGCAGGTAGTAGTTAAGTAGGGTGGCGGTAAGATGCATGAGGGATGAAGAAAATGCCACTCACCAGTAAGAGAAGGAGAGTGGCAGTAAATTTTAGTATGTCTATACGTCCGCGAGTTGGTTTTCGTATTCAAAAGCTGTTAATAATTCAACCAACCTTTGCTCAGCTTTTTCCAAAGCATCAATCGTCTCGCCTTTCGTATGAACAAAACCTCCTGCCTGTAGAGTAATGAACGTTTCAACGCCCTTTAAGGATTCGTCAACAATAGGATCTGCTTTATCCGAATCCTCTTCCGATAATTTCGCACGAATGCTTCCCGCAATTAAATTGGCGTTATCACTCACTGATATTGCGAGCGTATCCATAAGACTGAAAGTACGCGCTTGATTGGAGGTTATTCTCCAATTCACAATAGAATTTGCAAGGCCTTTAATCCACTTTTTTCGTAGTTCCTTGGGGGCAACCAAGCACGGACCAAAGACATTCTTGCTTTCTATCCATCCTTCGCTTCGCAATTTAGCGATTGTTGACTCCGCCATTTCTGGTTCGAACGAATTGATTGAGACTGAAAATAACCTTCTAAGGTCGATGGCAATATCAGATACAAAGAGCCCAGTTGCTCTCTTATTCTCCGGTATCCATTTTCGACTGAGGCTACGATCTTTGCCTTGTAAAAATTGGGTAATGGCATCCTCGCTTAATTGGTTCCCATTTTCATCTCGAATAATAACTTCATTATTCGGACGTTCGCTTCTATCAAATGATGCATCCTCAGAGTAGGTTCCTGCAAGTAAAGGGTGTAATGCACGCATGGCGGAAATTGAGAGCGGGCTTCTTCTTTTTAACGTTCTGTCTTTCCCTCCCTTTACTTGCAGGAACCTACTCTGAGGATGCATCATTTGAT
>CALGRQ010000415.1 GCA_937880795.1 uncultured Dyadobacter sp.
CCTTTCCAATGAAACACCAATCCATATGTATTTATGGTGTCGGTTTCCATTATTCTATACACTTCAGGATATACCTGAGCTAGATATTCTTTAAACTCATCAAATGGTTTAAAGTTTGTCTGATTATAAGATTCATTACTGATTGTAGGAATTCGTATTCCACCTGCAAAACGACGAATCGCTTTTTCAGAAACTCGAACTGATCGGTAAGGTAGTAGAAGCACAATACAACGTCATTGACGGACAGGTGATCATCATTGGTGACGGTTGCCAAGAATAAGATTAATCTATTTCTAAACCCTTAAACCTACTTTATGATTTGAATGGAGTGTAAAAAAAGGCCAAGAATGCGGCAACATTCTTGACCCTAATAAGCGGATCGTCATAGGCGGCAACCTGTAACGGATCCTTGGTTTGTATATCCCAACACAAAACCCAATTAAATATAATGAACAAAAAACTACGAACACAAGCCTTTCTGTACCAGCTTATGAAAAGGTCATTATTACAACTGACGCTGGCCGTACTGTTTTCAGGAATCTCCCTGGCGCATAGCACCAATGGGCAAAACATTCTGAATCGTAACATTAGCGTTAAAATCACAGGAAAGTCGTTTGATCAGGCTTTGTCCGAAATTGAAAAGAAGGCACATGTAAAATTCGCCTTTCGCTCAACTTTGGCCGCACCTGAGAACAAGATGAGTATCTCTTCCAAAGATGAGCCACTGGGCGTGGTTTTGGACCGGTTTCTAACCCCACTCAAGATCAACTACGAAGTATCGGGGGAGCACATCGTCCTACGGAGAAAGATGAAGGCAGAGCAAGAAATTGAGACCCCGGTAAATCATGCCGAACGCAATATTTCGGGAACCGTTAAAGACGAAAAAGGCGAAGGATTACCAGGAGTGAGTATTCTGGTGAAGGGAACGCAACGAGGTACGCTAACAGATGTTGACGGAGGTTACACTTTGGCATTACCTGACGGAGAAGCTACACTGGTGTTCTCTTTTGTAGGATATATCAATCAGGAAATCGTAGTGGGTAACCAAACAAATTTAAATGTTTCCTTGGTTGCAGATACCAGAGCACTGGAAGAAGTGGTGGTAGTAGGATATGGTACGCAGAAAAAACGCGACGTTTCAACAGCTATTTCTTCTGTTTCAAGCAAAGAATTAAAAGACAAACCGATGGCCAACTTTGCCTCGGCGATGTCTGGTAAAATGGCGGGTGTCCGTATCGCAGCTTCCAATACAGCACCAGGCGGTGGAACTAATATCCGGATACGAGGTGTAAACTCCATTAATGCTACGAACAACCCATTGATCGTAATCGACGGCTTTCCTTTAAAAGACGGTTTCAGTAAAGACGAAAACCCATTAAATGGAATTAATGTGGCCGATATTGAATCCATCGAAGTATTGAAGGATGCTTCGTCCAGTGCAATTTATGGAACCCAGGCCGCCAATGGGGTAATCATGATTACCACCAAGAAAGGGAAAAAGGGTAAACCAACCCTTAGTGTAAATGTAAGCAGAGGTTTTGATCGAATGATCAACAAAATTGATGTATTAGAAAGGGATGATTTTATTAAATACATGGACGACGCACGTGCCAATGCATACATTCTGGAGGACCCAAATTTTGGAACCAACAATCCCGAAGCAAAATTATGGCAATGGACCGATTCGCCAGAAACCAGAATTGAAAATTGGAAAAAGTATTCGAGTAATGCCGCTGGTATGGCCGCTCCGGGTAACTTGTTTAATCGCTGGATTACAGTTACGGATACCATTTATAAAATGCCATACCGTACGGATTGGCAGGATGTTATTACCCGAACTGGTACCGTAACCGATGCTCAATTATCCGCAACTGGTGGAACTGATAATGTTAATTATATGGTTTCCGCAGGCTTCTTTGATCAAAAAGGTATTGTTTTGAATTCGGACTACAACCGTTTTTCATTCCGTGCCAATATCGATTTAAAGCTTACAAATAGGCTTCGTGCGGGTATGTTACTAGCACCTACGCTAGAAAACTCGAACGTTCTTCCAAATATAGAAGGGAGCTCCAATACAAACCCGTTCTACAATGCGGTAGCAATGCCTCCTATCTGGAATCCTACAACCGCCGACGGAACACCTGTATATTATGGAAACACGCTGTTAGACCCTTGGGACTGGAATTTTGCTTTCTATGTAAATCCGTTACATCTTTTCATGAAGAAGGATAGCCGGAGAAACTTTAAAAATTTGTCAACGATATACGGAGAAGTTGACATTATTAAAGGACTTAAATTTAGATCGGAATTCCATACAGAATACCGATATCGTACACGCGATTTCTTTAACCCTGGTGCTGTACCAACCGCTGCACAAACCTTTTCAAGATCCCAGGGGATTAATGAAACCAATAACAGACTTTACTGGAACTCTCAAAACTTCTTGACCTTTCAACGTGAATTTGGAAAGCATTCAGTGAGTGCTGTGGCTGGTTATTCGGTGGAAGAATCTACATTTAGAGATTCCTATATGACCAAATATGACTATCCAACGGATTTATTTCCGACGCTCAATCAAGGGCTCACTATTCTGAATCCACAGAATGACGCCAGAACCAATCGTTCCAGCGAGTCAATGATCGGTAGTTTTGCCAGGGTAATGTACAATTTTGCTGGAAAATATTACTTAACAGGAAGCGTTCGCCGCGATGGTTCGTCCAAATTTGGAGCAGACCGTAAATGGGGGGTATTCCCCTCTGTTTCAGCCGCATGGCGTATTTCAGATGAGCCTTTCTTCAAGCCGTTGCAGCGCTACGTAAATGACCTTAAACTACGTGGTGGCTTTGGTGTAATCGGTAACTCTGGCATCGGTAATTATATGGCCCTAAGTACATTAAACTCTTCGTCTTATGTACTAGGTGGGGGATCAGGCGTTTCTCCTGCTTATACAGAAGGAAAAATTGCTAATTCAGCACTAGGTTGGGAAACTACAACTGATATCGGTGCAGGTATTGACGCAGAGTTGTTAAACAACCGCATTACGTTAAGCGTTGATTACTTCTATCGCCATACCAAAGACATGCTTTTCAGAATGCCGCTTCCCGTAATTACAGGCTTTGCTGATTATATGGCTAATGTGGGGTCTATGCGTAACAGAGGTTATGAATATTCGATTACAACCCGAAACCTGGTAGGCCAACTTAAATGGACAACCAATGCAAACCTATCTTACTATCGCAACAGGGTATTGGATATAGGTAAAGACAAACGCCCTCTTTTAAATAATGATGGTTATACCACCGAGAACAGACCGATCGCTGGACTTTGGGGGGCGAGTTATCTAGGACCTTATAAAGACTGGGAGGATGTCAAAAATTCCCCGATTACCAATGCAAACAATCCAGACTGGCGGTACAGATCCAGCCCAGGTACACCAAAACTTGCTGATGTAAACGGTGATGGTATTATTGATGCAAGCGACAACACCATTATAGGTTCTAACATTCCGGATTTCATTTGGGGTATGACCAACACTTTTGAATACAAAGGTATAGACCTGGCTATTCAGGTAAACGGAACTCAGGGTGGGGATATTTCGATGCGACAAATGGAAGGTATTTATGGTAGAGGCGCAGGAAACAATAATACTACTGTAGATTATTTTAATAATTATTGGACACCGACCCGGACCGATGCCAAATACGCAGCTCCTAACCGTAAATCATACGATGGCACCAATTCCAGCGGTTCTTTGATTTACAAAGGGACTTTCGTGAACATCCAAAATATTGCCTTGGGATATACCGTTCCGCAAAGTATTGTAGATCGTTTAAAAGTTTCCAGACTTAGGGTATATACGTCAATCATCAATGCCTTTTATATCACCAAGTTTCCAGGATACAACCCCGAAGCAAACTTCGCGGGCGACAATTCCTTATCACAGGGTATCAACAGAGACTCTTACCCGATGTCAAGAACCATTTCCTTCGGGGTTAATTTAACTTTCTAATCAGAGTTTAAAATGAAGCAGATATTTTCAATTATACTGGCAGCAATTTTCTTCTATTCCTGCTCCGACGACTTTCTAAACAAGCAACCCGAAGATACGCTATCGCCAGCTGGATTTTATAGAAACCCGGCTGAAATGAAAACGGGATT
>CALGRQ010000416.1 GCA_937880795.1 uncultured Dyadobacter sp.
CGGCCGGGGATTCCTGATCATCCTTAGGAGCTGTGGGCTGCCTGGTAGATTGAATATACCCGGCAATTTCGTTCGAACCTATTCCCCATTGTTCCATACTTGTCTGGATCCCTTTATTATATAGCTCTTCGGCGACACCCCCCATGTTCCATCCGTTCAGAGCCCCTTCCGCTCTTAAAAAATAAGCCTCGGCAGCGCACATCACATGGAATGAGGCAGTAAGACTCGGGTTAAAGGTTTTATCACTTTTGGGTGTCACCCAATAGGTACCTACATTAGAGTTGCGAGAAGGGGTGTTTCTCGGTTTTCCCAAAAGAGTGGCTGGTAATCCGTTTCTTAAACTCGTATACGTCCCGGTAGTCACGTTGGGTTGAAAGTAGATTTTCAAACGCGGATCTTCATAACCTTTCAGATAAGATGCCATGGTAGAGCTCATCGCAAATTCATTCCAGGCAGCCACCTGCGACAAACCGTTCGTATCGTTACCCGGTTCCGCCTTTTTCAGCAACGCATTTTGTGAATTATTCAACAATACTCCGGCCGTTACCGCTGCCTCCGCCTCAGTTTTAGCTCTGGCAGGGTCTTTTTTCGATATGCGTAACGCGAGACGAAGACGCAATGTATTTGCAAAAGCGATCCACTTCTTAATGTCTCCGTCATACATCAATTCATAACCTTTAAAAATGGTGGTTCCTTCCGGCAATCCCTTTAGAACATTCACAGCAGCCTCCAGGCGGATAAAAAAGTCATCATAGATTTTATCCTGAGAATCGTACGGAATTACCTCAATCGGCTCGGCAGCCTGAAAATAGGGTATCGGCCCAAAATGATCGGTTAGGCGATGAAAAGCATATACCCATAGTATGTCAGCCAAAGCTGCTTCTCCCGAACCAGGTTCAGCGTTCTCTTTAATTGCTTTCAATTGCGGTGCTGTATCCACGTAAACAACAGTCCAGAAGCGCCGTTGCCAGTCTGGAACAAGTACGTAACGATCAGTGGAGAAAGATGTACTTGTCAGTGCAAAATATTGGGAATACAAGTCTGCACCCAGGTTTTGGACGGTTTGATAAAAACTGCGGTTTAAAGCCGATGCTGATTGAGCTTTGGCAAACATGAACGGCATTTCGCGCGGGCCTACTTCCGTCAAATTATTCGGATCTGTATTCATTTCCTCAAAGTCTCCCGTACAACTCATCAACGCGATAAGAGACAACGCACAACTGAAAATATATTTTTTCATCATACTGATTAATTAAAAAGTTAATTTAATATTAAATCCAAAAGACCTCGCCATGGGCGGCAATCCCAATTCCACTCCCTGATAATTTCCGGCACCCAAGGAAGCATCCGGATCAGTGGGGTTGTCTCTTTTCCCGATACCGTGGATATCCATTATCGATTTTCCTCTGTAAAAGAACAATAAATTTCTTCCTGTCAGGGAGAGTGAGGCTGATTTGACGATAGCGGTTTCTTTTAATTGAAAATCATATCCTACCGATAATTCTCTGAGCCGCACGTTGGTCATATCATACGTGAAGAAGTCGCCCCAGCCGTCACGGCCATTCTGAGAAACGGTAGTCCACAATTGTTGTGCGGTAACGGCGGTAGTGTTTGCAGAACCATCGGCTTTTACTGCATCAAGAACCAAGCCTCCTTCCCTGAATTTCTCCGTGTAACCGGCCACTCCATAGGCTGCGAGGTATGCGTCGGTCCCGGAAACCGTTTCTCCTCCAAGACGGGCATCAATCAGGAATGAAATCCTGAAATTTTTATAACCAAACCGGTTGTTCCATCCCAACATAGCATCGGGATTAAAATTTCCCAGTTTTTGATTAGACTCTGCTACCGGAAGCCCTCTGTCATCTACCACATATTTCCCTGTGGATTCCTCTTTTTTCCATGCCCTTCCATACAGATCTCCATACGAGCTGCCTTCCTTGACAATCACCGTAGCATACTTCGTATTGTCGGTAATATTCACCTGTGTGGTATTCGGGGCCAGTTTAATTACCTTATTGACATTCCTTGAAAAATTGACGTCGGTACTCCAGTTAAAATCATTCGTTTCAATGGGGGTAGCGTTCAGTTGAATTTCTATCCCCTTGTTCTCAATATTCCCCGCGTTGATATATCGCCTGTTAAACCCGCTGGCCATTGGCAAACCCACATACAGCAACTGGTTAATAGTATTGCTCTTATATAAGGTTGCATCCAGACCTAAACGGCCATTCAGGAACCGCCAATCCAGGCCGACCTCGTATGACTTCGTCTTTTCGGGTTTCAGATCCTGAATTGACTTTATCTGATTTCGGGAAATAAAACCCTGCCCTGCTCCCAGGGCAAATTGAAATCGTTGTTTCAGTAAATAGGGATCCGGATCATTACCCACTTGTGTATAAGAAGCTCTTATTTTACCGAAACTAACCCAGGAAGGCATACTCACCATATCGGATATAATTGCGGATAAACCCACGGAAGGATAAAAATAACTATGTGGTGAAGGCAACGTGGATGACCAGTCATTCCTTCCGGTCACATCTACGAATAAATATGACTTAAGTCCTACTTGCAGGTTCCCATATACAGAATTCAAAGCGCGCACGTATCCGCCCACATCCTGAAAAGCCGGGGTAGTTGCCGCGGTCAGGCTGAATTTGTTCGGAATAGAAAGTCCGTTGGCCATATCCGTCGTGGTAGTATACTCCCTCTTTAAAAAACTGGTGCCGAGATTGTAATTAATGCTTATATGCCCGGTAATGGAATTCTCTCCCGATAGTAATAAATCAAAGTTCCTTTCCCAGTATTGAGAATTGGTCTCGTAATATTTACCACCTGTCTTTACGTCTCCCAATGAAACCGTACCATCGTAAAAAGAGCCGTCTACCTTATCATCATACCGGTCATAACTCACCCGTCCCAGGATGCTTAGCCAATCCGATAGCTGATACTTGGCAGATCCCAATAATGTTATACGGTTTCGTTCCTCATTTACCGACGTCCTTTCGGTACTCCAGTATGGATTGTCGTAGATCGAAGAGGTAGTCCAGTATTTTCGTACCGGTTGTCCATTATTCG
>CALGRQ010000417.1 GCA_937880795.1 uncultured Dyadobacter sp.
AATAGTCTTTCCACCAAAATGACCGATGCAAAACGGCTCGAATTGATCGCCGTTGCAGGCGCCCGAATTGATCGAAACTTTAGCCACCTTCTTGAATTTAACCGAACAAATGTTTTATTAAGTTTCCAGAAGGCAAAAGACCAGTCTGAAGTAAACGGTCTACGTGCCTTGTATGGAATAAAATAGTGAACAATGAAAATGTGTGTATTGATCATCGTGTTGATGTCACTGTTTTTGCCTGTAAAATCACAGGTAATTAACGAATGGTTGCGCCAAAAGGCAACACAAAGAAAATATTTAATCCAACAAATCATTGCGCTCCAGGCGCAGATCGCGCAATTAAAAAAGGGGTTTGATATCGCCAAAAAAGGCTACGGCGCCATCCAATCCATAAAGAATGGGGAACTCTCACTACATACCCTTTTTCTATCCGAACTGAAAATTGTAAATCCGAAAATAAAAAAATATGCCCGGGTTGCAGACATAATATCAAATCAAATTACTGTCCTCAAAGTCTGCAAGGAGAATATCCGAAAAGTTCGGTCTACGGGCATGTTTCGACCTTCGGAAATATCAGCGATTACGGATGTCACGACAACCTTATTTCGCGAAACGGCCCAAACCATAGATCAACTTGCCTCCGTCATTCTGAACGGAAGGTATGAAATGACTGATGGCGAGCGGCTCGTAAGAATCGACCGCCTTTATGCAGACAGCAAAAAACAGGTCGAAACTTCCCTTACGCTATCTCAGCAAGTCTCATTTGTAAACCAAAACCGGCTGCAGCAATTCTCTGATGCAGCCTCCATGAGAAATCTTTATGCCCTTGAATAGGGCTCACGATCAACAGTAGAACATAAAATAGAATGTTATGAAGCGTATTCTGTTCATGGTTATGCTTTGGGGGGTCTGCTTTTGTCCCACGCGTAGTACAGCCCAGGTTGCCGAACTGGCGCAGCTTGCTTTAAATATTCAAAAGCTCACCCAGTTCAAACAGATTCTTGAAAATATGTATAAGGGATACAAGGTGCTCACGGAAGGCTACAATAAAGTGAAAAATGTGGCCAACGGCAACTATAAGTTACACCAAGCATTCCTCGATGGCCTCTACCGGGTGTCTCCTGAAGTAAGAAAATACCAGCGGATTCCTGATATTATTCAGTGTCAGATTGATATACTGAATGAATACAAATCAGCTTTTCGGCAATTAAAAGAATCTGGCACTTTCTCCGAAAAAAACATCAACTATTTAAGTTCAGTATACAATAATCTATTTCAGCGTAGCCTCTCCAATCTGGAAGAACTGACATTAATAATTACATCTCATCGATTGCGCATGTCGGACGAAGAGCGGTTGACTGCAATTGACCGGATTTATGTTGATATGAAAAACAAAAGAATTTTTCTGCGTCAGTTCAATGAAGAAGCTAAAATGCTTTACCTCCGAAAAATGAATGATAAAACTGAAATAGAAGGTTTAAGGAATCTTTACAACATACCGCGTTAAATGTGAAGTTATGAAATTGTGTTTTGCCGTTGGTGTTATACTGCTGGCCGTATGCCTCCCGCTTTTCTCGCATGCGCAAGGAATGGCCAGTGAAATAAAAAGCTTTCAGGAAGTGCTGGATCGACTCTATAAGGATACGCTCCCCAAAGTAAGTGGCATGATTAACATAGGAAGGGCAATAGCCGGATTTGCCGCCACTTGGTACATTTCCTATCGTGTCTGGGGACATATTGCGCGCGCAGAAAGTATTGATTTTTATCCGCTTTTCAGACCGTTTGCAATCGGTATGGCCATACTGCTGTTTCCATTGCTGCTTGGCGTAATGGAAGGCGTCTTGAAGCCTATTACACCAGCCACTTCCAAAATGGTTGATGATTCTGAAAAAGCAATTGCCGAACTGTTCAAGAAAAAGGAGGAGGCAATGAAGAAATCAGACCAGTGGAAGGCATTGGTAGGTGAGGACGGTACCGGTGACAGATCGCTATGGATGGAATATGCGCACCCAGAAGTTGAAAATGAAGGGTGGATGGACAAAATTGGCAACTCGATGGAGTTTGTAATGGCCAAAATGGCCTACAATTTCACCAATGATATAAAACGCATTATCAGCATAATCTTACAAATAGTCTATGCCGCGGCCGCACTTTGCATTAATACATTGCGGACATTCAATCTCATTATTCTAGCCATGTTAGGTCCACTGGTATTGGGCCTTAGTGTCTTCGATGGCTTTCAGCATACCCTAAGCAAGTATTTCGCCAGATACATCAATGTCTACCTGTGGCTTCCAGTTGCAAACATCCTTGGCGCCACCTTAGGTACGATTCAGGAAAATGTGCTGAAAATGGATTTGAAGAATTTAACTGAAACTGGGACGACCTTCTTTAGTACCTATGATTTAGGCTATATCATTTTTATGCTGATAGGCATCATCGCCTATACAACTGTTCCTAGCATTGCTGATCAAATCGTTCATGTTGGAGGCGGAACAGGTCTCCAGGCAAATTCAACAGCCGCCTTAGGTAATGCCATGGGCTCTATCTCCAATCAGGCGTCTACAGTCAACAATTACATGCGTGACAAAGCACCACTTTAGTTTGCCATCAGGTATTGTTAAAATGAAAATGTGAGATACTATGTTTAACCAATTGAGAAACATTGACAGCGCCTTTAAACATGTTCGGCTTTTTAGTTTTATTCTGATTCTGGCCTGCGTCATTGTAAGCTGCTATGCACTTTACATGACCCTGACCTTTGCCGACAATGTCCAGCAACGGATTTACATTATCAGTAACGGAAAGGCTTTAGAAGCACTATCCAGTAACAAAAAAGACAATGTATCAGTGGAAGCCCGGGATCACATTAAGGTCTTCCATCACCATTTTTTCTCCTTATCCCCTGACGACAAAGCAATAACCGAAAACCTGAAAAAGGCACTCTACTTAGCAGACAATAGCGCTAAAACAGAATATGACAATCTGCTGGAAAAAGGGTACTACATGCAATTAGTAAGCGCCAACATAAGCCAAGATGTTACCCCCGATAGCATCATAGTAAGCACAACACAACATCCCTACCATTTCCGGTATTACGGTAAACAACGGATAATTCGATCCACATCCATCGTAATCAGAAGCTTAGTAACTGAAGGTTACCTGCGTGACTTGCAACTGCGTACTGATAACAATCCGCATGGCTTTTTGATCGAGCGATGGGCAACACTCGAAAACATGGACTTGGAACTAATCAAACGTTGAACTATGCGGAAATTCTTTAAAAAGTCATCCTCTTCTAAAATGGGGCTATGGATTCACCGCGTACAACTGTGTTGTGTTTCCTGGCTGCAAATTCAGGAAGCTAAATGCACCCTAATGCAAAAACGCATCATCCTGACACTTTTCCTATTCTTATCATGTGGGACATGCGTATTGATTCTGCTCAACGGGTTATCCCTTCGTCCTGGTATATCCGCTGACCTTCTGCCAATCAATTCTTTAAGAACACCAATAATTCAGCAGTCTCCTGCTTCAGCACTGAAACTAAATGCAGAAGATACCATCAACGTATTAATCTTTTTAAACCTGATAGATAGCCTTCAATTAACTCCCGCCGGAAGGAAACAATTGGAGGTTTACTTCCAAAACCGCCCAGGTATGCGGGATAGCATTCCGCTACTGAAAAATTTATTTATAAAAAAACAATAATGTGAGTATGGAACAATGGGAACGAAAACGCCGTTTTTTTATCGTAATGCCTCTTTTGGCATTGCCATTCATCACCTTTCTTTTTTGGATTCTCGGGGGTGGCACCGTAGCACAGGGGGCTCCACCGGCCTCGCAGGGCATAAATGCGAACCTTCCTTCCGCACAGTTGGAAAGTGATAGTCCAGATGATAAAATGAGTCTTTACCGAAAAGCAGATCAGGATTCATTAGCCTTTCAGGAAGAGCTCAGTAAAGATCCCTTCCTTCAGGAACAACGACATCCTGCCGAAATAAGCCCTTTCAGCGCTGCAGAACCGATAGCTTCAACTTCTGACAAATACAGTCCAATTGAAGATCCCAATGAGCGCATCATAAAGCAAAAGCTTGCTTTACTGAATGAACAACTACAAAAGGAATCAACTACAAATGAAAATCAGAAACAGGACATGTCCACTGAGGCCATGTACCATCAAAAAGACCAAGACATAGCACAGTTGGAAGAAATGATGAAAGCTCTAGGTAGCCCACAGAACAACACAGAAGATCCTGAACTGGCTCAATTAAACGGAATGTTGGAGAAAGTCCTTGATATACAACATCCCGACCGTATGAAAGAAAAATTGCGGAACGCATCAGCAAAGGACAAAAGTCGCGTATTTCCAGTACAGCGACGTACTGATGAGGCTTTCGACGACCTGCTCATAGCACCGGGGATAATGGACAGCGCCTCGAAAAATAGCGGCAATCAAAATGCCAAGATCGCTGCTCAATCCGCCTTCTTTGGAATAGATGAAAATACCCCCGATCATGCCAACAATGGTATAACCGCGGTGATTCATCAAAACCAAACCCTGGTATCTGGCGCCAACATCAAGCTCAGAACCACCCAAGACATGTATTTAAGGGGCATACTAATTCCTACAGGGACTTTCATTTCCGGCTTATGCAATCTCTCGGGCGAACGCCTGCAAATCAACATTGAAAACATCAGGTACCAAGATGCAGTATATCCTGTAAACCTGAACGTATACTCCCTAGATGGCATGGCCGGCGTCCATATCCCAGGTGCAATCAATCGGGACGCAGCAAAACAGGGAGCGGAAGACGCCATACAAACATTACAAATGTCTTCCCTCGACCCATCTATTACCGCACAAGCTGCATCGGCAGGTATTGAAACCGTAAAATCACTCATCACCAAAAAAGCAAAGCTCATCAGAGTGGTAGCTAAAGCAGATCATCCAGTACTACTTCTGAACGATTCAGAGGATTAACAATTAAAATACAACAACCAATGAAAATCATTCTAGTTTTCTTGACATCCTTATTCTGGGCAAACATCTGTTCTGCCCAAGTGGCAGGTAGCTACCCAACGGTTAAAGTTGGAAAAAACACCACTACCATGCTTGTTTTTCCCACTGCCATCAAAGATGCTGACCGTGGAAGTTCCGATATTATTATACAGCCCGTAAAAAACGCCCGGCACGTATTAAAGGTAAAAGCTGCAAAAGACAGCTTTTTACCAACCAACGTCACAGTTTTTACCCTTGATGATCGGATGTACACCGTTTCCGTTCAATTCGATGCTGAGCCACAAGAACTGTCCTACAACTTTACCGGTTTGCCTTTGAACGAACCACCTCCAACATCCCAGGGACTAAATGAGTCCGAAATTGCCCAAGCCGCAAACATTATCGTTGGATTAAAGCCGCTACGCAAAAAGCCCACACACTCTGCTTATTCAATGCAATGCAAATTAACCGGCATATATGTAAAAAATGGCACCATATTCTTTCAGTTTTTCTTGAAAAACAACTCCAATATCCCTTTTTATCTTGATTTCATCCGATGTTACCAACGAGATAAATTGAAGGCAAAGCGGTCCTCACAAATGGAAAAAGAAATAATTCCCAGTCACTTCAAGCAACAAGCCACCCTTGATGGACATCAAGGCGCATACTATGTAGCCGCTTTCGACCAGTTCACCATTGCCAACAACAAAGTATTTGCAATAGAATGTTTTGAAAAAAATGGTGATCGGCATATGTCTTTAAGGTTGAAAGGTAAACACATTCTCCGGGCACAAGTTATCCGGTAGCACAGTCCATATCATCACATTCTAAAACCAGCATATATGAACCGTATAGATCAAGCAATGAAAGACTGGCAAGAACGCCAAACAAAATATGTAGGCCGATACGGGGAAGACTTGCTCAAGGATCGGGAGTTCGCCAAAGTAAAACTCAAGGCATTTAAACGCTGTCTTCGTGAAACAAGAGGATTAAACCTCACCAGCGAGGAAAAAGACGATCGAAATATCTTGAAGTCGCAAATCAATCATTTGGAGAAAACCATTACCCCCAATCCTATGTTACGTTTTGCCAAAAAAGCAATGGAACGGCTTCAGGATTTTGCAGTGATTGCTTGGGGGGTAGGCATGATGGTAAGGGAGAGTCTACGCAACAAACAGAATGAGGGCCCTTACACGGCGAACGTACTAAATGCCAAAGACCCGGATTTCACGACCAACAATTTGGAAAAGAACAACAGCAAGGAAGAAAGTCAGTCCTATGGCTCCAGTCAGCAAAATACTCGTAAACATGCCCAATCGACGCCTTTGCCAGGCGATCTCAATTCGAAAAAAAACGATAGTGAGATACAAGCAAATGAGAATAGACTGCAGACTAGAAAGAATCAAAAACAGGGCACTAATGGCAAAGACCTCGAACCAGAAAATGTTGTACTGAAAAAAGACCGAAAACAACGTGTTGTTACTGAAAATACCAATAAGGGTGTCCGCATCTAATAAAATGTTCGATTAACTAATATTAAAATTTAAGACAATGGACAACAATGACAACGTAACCAAATTGCTTTCCGACCTTGAGCGCTTTGAGTTCACTCCCGAGATGCACGCAGATAAGATCGCGGAGCAAATAAAAAAAGGCGCTGAAAAGTTTGAATTGTACGAATCAAACACTGAAGGGATGCAGCTCGATATGAAAATTAACATATCATATTATGCCAAAACTGACCGTCACGTAATCACTGATACCGAGGCGCTGTTGGTCAGAGACATTCCTGTGCCTCCCGCAGCACCCGATGAAATTGCTGCAGAAACAATTGAAAAGGCGATAGAAGAATTTAAGAAAATCGACCTTGACACTGCCGATCACACATCTGTGGAGCTTCAAAAAGCATACATCGATCAGCACCTGGAAAACTACATGGAAAACTGCCCCGATACTTTCTGCGCGATACTCGCCAAACACGACTACGATTTCCCTGAAACCATCTCCAATGAACATGCAAGTAAAATAGAGGAACTAAGGGCCGGGCAAGAGGTTTACGCCCAATTTAGTTCTTATTTCAATCTCACGCCGGACAACATGAGAAATTTGCTCAAAAATCCTGAAGCAGCAGTTAGAAAACAGTTCTTTGCCAAGGCTAAACCAGGAGATGACCCTATGGCAAAAAAGGAAACCTACCACAATTGGGTACGTCCTGTCCTGGGAGAGTATCAAGATAACGGCACTACCAGAATGAAAATGCTTCCTGACTACGATTTGCATGCCAAATTGGGCGGGTTGAATTTTACCGAAACACAAGATCTCGCCCGCTTGAATGAAGTCGTAAAACACCTGCAGGAAGGGTACGAGCTCGTGCTGACCAATCGAAATAAAGAAAGTGATTCACCGAAAGTACGTATGATAGCCAATCCTGACAGGCGTACAGTGGCGATTTACCCGGAAACTGGGCCACGGATACCCAAATCACACAAACAATTTTTAAAAGATCCTATTAGAGCAACCCTGGGCGCCAATGGAATTGAGCTCCACCGCCAAAGTGAAATCAAAAATAGAAAATTATCCACCGAAGCCTCGCCGCAGCTTCCAAACAGACTCGTAGGAAGACAGCGCATCTTAGGAGACTCTAAATCCAACGGTCTTGGTGTTTGACCGATTACAATACCGGCTGTTGCACAGTATTGCAGCAGCCGGTTAAACTTTTGTTGTATGAATTACACCTTGCTTGTTGAATATTTGCCTTCCGAACTCTTGCAAAATGCGACTCGGCCAACAAACCAGCCATTTAAATTATTCAAAGACCATGGCTCACTGAAAAAGGCCATGACTTCGCTAATGGAACTTGACTTACGGGAATTTTCGGCTGAGGCCGTTGTTAACCAGCAATTATCCCAACACCTTATTTCTGCTGCTATTGTGGATGATAAATTGCATGTTGTGGCCACTTTACGCATTCTTGAAGGTTTTGAAAACATAGGTATGCCCCCGGGAATATATGTGCAAATCGATAGATCACGAATGCCAGTTGAAGATTTTGAACGCAAATCCGACTTTCCGCTTTCAGCCTACACTGCATATGGCCCGCGCAACAACCATTTTCTTTTGCGTGCCCAAAATGACCTGCACATAAATCACCGCACTTCGCCTTCTCATACACCTCGGAAACCAACTCGCATAGTAAAAAACGACAAATTAAACGGGAAAAGAATGAGATAAAGATGCAAAACGAACCGAACAATGAGGTACGAAGTTTTATACAAACAGCTTAATCTTTTCAAAATTTGGGAAGGTTTAGAAATATTTCCCAAAAAGTCCACAGTGGTTGATGGCTTCCCTAACTTGGAAAAAGCCGTTAAATGGATGGATGCTTTTGACCTCCTTTGCTTTTCTCCCGATATAACCCATAAAATCAAACTGCCCGTTTTGATCACAGATATGGCTATAATAACCCTGAAGGGAGAACTTGTTGCAACAAAATCATACTTACGTGAAAATCCCCCAAAAGGAACTGTTGAAGGGGTTCATCTGCATGTCAATACTGATCACATATCCTTAACTGATTTTGAGAAGCAAAGTAAACTGGACCTGTCAGCGATGATCAACACGAACAAAGACGGCGCGACCTTTTTAGCAGCGACTAAGGCAGATTTGGAGAGAATGCTTAGAAACGAACTTAAAATACGCGCCACCTCCAAAAACATCCGAAACACTCTGGGACGCGGAATGAGTTTCAACTAACCAATAACCTTTCTCTCACCCATCTCGCAAAAATAATGCACTGCGGGGGCCTACGAACAGGGAGTTGAAAGAAAAATCTCCACCGCGCCATCAAATGCCCCGTCAACTTCAGTAAAACAGATCATCCCCTCATCCACCCTCA
>CALGRQ010000418.1 GCA_937880795.1 uncultured Dyadobacter sp.
ACTGGGGCCACAATTTACCGGAGGCAGTAACTCCGTAAGAATGTATTGGAAGCCGCTTCGTGAAGCAGGCGCAGCAGCCCGACAAATGTTGCGCGAAGCTGCTGCCCAAAGCTGGAAAGTTCCTGTGGAAGAAATAAAAACCAAGGATGGAGTATTGTCTCATGCCAGTGGTAAATCGGCAAAGTATGGCGAGATGGCGAGTAAGGCTGCCGCTATACCGGTTCCCAAAGAACTGAAAATCAAAGCTCCAAAGGACTTTACAATCGTAAGAAAGTCTGCCAGGAATGTAGAAGGCCATAAAATCGTGACAGGAAAACCGCTTTTTGGCTTGGATTATCACGTGGATGGGATGCTTATAGCCATGATCCAACATCCTCCGGCGTTTGGTATGAAACTGAAATCATTTGATGCAGCCGAAGCGTTGAAAATGCCCGGCATTAAGGATATATTCAGTATTAAATTATACGAGGACGGTTTTGAGCAGGGTGGTTTTGATACCCGTACATTTAATGAGCTACTCGTTGTGGTAGGTAAAACCACGTGGGAAGTGATGAACGCCCGCAAAAAATTGGTTGCACAATGGGAACCTGCCGGAGATGTAAAAGATATCATTGGCGGTAGGGGAGGAAAGCGTGAGGTTACGGTGCCCGGTGCCCTCGAAAGTACGAAAAGCCAGATGGAGAAAATGCAGGAATATGCAAAGAATTCTGCACAGCAATTGAGAAAGGATGGAGATCCTGAAACCGCTTTTAAGAACGCTGCACAAGTCATCGAACGCACTTATCATGCGCCTTTTCTGGCACACAATTGCATGGAGCCCATGAATTTCTTCGCACATGTAACCGATGAAAAGGCGTTGCTAGCCGGCCCCTTACAAGCTCCGGGCTGGGCCGAACCAACATTGGTTAAACTTCTCAACTTACCCGCCGAAAAAATTGAAATACAAATGACTCGGATGGGAGGTGGCTTTGGTCGCCGGGCATATAGCCATTACTTATCCGAAGCGGCGTTGATATCGAAGAAAGTGAAAGCGCCTGTAAAATTAATATACTCAAGAGAGGATGATATGACCTATGGGATATATCGTCCCATGTATACAGCAACGTATAGGGCCGCACTGGATGCCAATAAAAACCTCATTGCCTTCCATGTAAAAGGAGGAGGTATACCGGAGCACCCCATTCACGCCAACCGATTCCCCGCAGGCGCAGTGGACAATTACCTGGCCGAAGGTTGGCAAATTGCATCAAATATAACCATTGGTGCATTCCGGGCGCCTCGTTCCAACTTCAACGCCGCTGCCGAGCAGTCGTTTCTAGATGAAGTAGCAGAGGCTGCGGGCAAAGACCCTATTGCGTTCAGGCTCGAACTTTTAAAAAGAGCGAAGGAAAATCCGGTGGGTAAAGACAATGACTATGATCCGGCAAGATATGCAGGGGTACTCGAATTGGTTCGGGACAAATCCAACTGGGGTAAACCTGGTTTTGAAAAATACAACCGCGGTGTAGCTGCTTATTTTTGCCATAATTCATATGCCGCTCATGTGGTGGATATGGTTACCAGAAACGGTGAACCGTATGTAGAGCAGGTTTTTAGCGCTATGGATTGCGGCATTGTCGTGAACCCCGATGCAGCTACCAATATGGTAGAAGGTGCCGTGGTAGATGGTATTGGAAATGCATTTTATGGTGCATTGACGCATCAGGATGGCGTGGCACAGCAATCCAATTTTCACAATTACCGCATGATCCGTCATCATGAAGCGCCTAAACGAATTGAAGTTCATTTTGTACAGAACGACTTTGACCCAACGGGTTTAGGGGAGCCTCCTTTCCCGCCGGTTTTTGGGGCAATAGCCAATGCACTGTATAAAAATAAAGGACGGCGTTTCTACAATCAGCCCTTTCAGCCGGATTTTAAAAACGCATCCAGTCAGATTTAAATAGGACGAGTGTCACATAAAAGCCATCGGTAAGGCAAGCGATCGTTTTCGCCTCTACCGGTGGCTTCTTTAATGGGGGACATTGTGTATCACGGCTTGTTACCAGTTTTAGCCATGTTCCTCTTTTCATTAAAAATAGCCTATACAACTATTGTAATAGTTCATCACGTCCACCGGCCCGGGTCCAATTCGGGAGAAGGATTAGTTGGGCCAGTAGTTAAGAATATGAACGTATGCAAAGCTTTACAGAATATGGGATCACCATGACCATACGCCACACGCATCATCCCGCCATATCAATCCAACAAACCTCACACTTCTAAGACGAAAACCCCACAAGTACGTTTACCGTACATTCTTCTCAACCATAGCGGCCACGGTTGACGACAGAAATATATCCGCCATTAAAACCGCTAAAAAACTCCCGTGTATTGAAAATACCCTCATGACGATAGAAGGAGAACTCAAATTTTCCAAACTGAAACGCCAAAAATGGGTTAAAGCCATGATTAGGGAAAGGGACAAGAATTTAACTAAGAATAATTCGCGAAATACTAAGGCACTGCCACAACCTGAAAACCAACATCACATTTAGTTTAAGAATCCGGTCTTAACGCAATAAAAGAAGCACCAAATATTGGTTTTATCCAATTTAAATCTTGTAACCATCACCCCAAATATTCATTGAATTTTTTCTAATAAAAATCATTTAAGTAACCATTTGTAGTAAAACTATAAATTATTTATTTGTAGTACTAATTATACGCAATGATACATTTAAATAGTATCAATTAGATTAATTGAAGTAATTTATTTAATCTAATAGAATGATTCATGTAAAATTATTTTTATCCTCTTCAATTTTAACATTTTTTTTAAAAAATATAGATATTAAAGCATTTGTTTGAATTCAGAAAGCGATAGAACTATGTATTGTACTATACAATACAGATATTTTAACAATAATAATTTGTTTATATTTCAAGATGTAATTAAACATTTAATGCGCCATTTGTAATACCTATTGCCAAACGTTTACAGATTCACGAAAATTAAGATACACTTTATACGCAACAATTAATACATTGAATACCAGTAGATTGAAGTATTATTTAATTTTCTTCCTGTGAACGTATAGTTTTCAATGTAACTCATATACAACACAATAGCTTCATCTCTAAATTCCTCTTCTACCAAACTATTATCTACCTCGGTTTACCTGCGTTCAAAAACGCCTTCGAAAAATCATCAGACAACTCCAACACTCAAGAAGCCACTTTCACCTTTTGCCAAATAAATAATTTCAATATGCACTTTACGCATTTTTTTATTGCGCATGAGCAGGTTTTTTATGAATATCATTTCGATTAATAAAATCATTTTTTAAAATTAATTTGTAATAATAATTGATGTAGAAGTGAAAAATCAATTACATATCAACAGTCGATCTAATTGTATCTTTATATCATATTACATGTAAAGTATAAAATATAATATGATCATCAGTTACCCTAAAATGAACAGAATGAATAAAATTTTAGCAAGTATTTTTATAGGTATAATTCAATTTTTATCAAGTCATGTCGTATATGCGCAAACCACCTGTTCCGACCCGGGTGGCGGAACATCATTCTTCGTTTTAACCGGCAGCCCCTCACCAGCCAACTATTATCCCGCCGCAGTTCCTACTGGAAAAAGTGGAGTAGCAAGAGCTACATCGGGAAGATTATTCAGCGTAGCTAACATGACCAATACCTATGGAGCAAGACAGGTAACCATTCATCCTGAATTACCGGGAGGTGTTACAGGAAGCGTAACACTACGTTTTGACCTCCTAGCCATGAATGCCCCGGCAGCTGAAATTAAAATTTACAACAGATCCACCGCAACGGGAACACCTACCGAAACGATCACCGCAGCAAACGCCGGAACTTACCTACGTCAGACGAAGGTTTACAACGGCCCCATAACGGTTACGTTTAAAAGCCCAACTGCCGCAACAAGTGGAC
>CALGRQ010000419.1 GCA_937880795.1 uncultured Dyadobacter sp.
TACGGCATCATGGTGTATCAGGAGGATGTGATCAAGATCGCCCTGCATTATGGTGGACTGGATGCATCGGACGGGGATATCCTGCGCAGGGCGATGAGCGGTAAAGGGCGTTCATTGGCGGCATTGCAGAAAGTGAAAGATAACTTTTTTGATTCCTGCGCACGGTTGGGACATCCCGAACAATTAAGCCAGGAAATTTACCGCCAAATTGAATCCTTTGCAGGTTACTCTTTCTGCAAAGCGCATTCAGCAAGTTACGCCGTGGAAAGTTATCAGAGCCTGTATCTAAAGGTATATTATCCGGTGGAATTCATGGTTGCTGTGATTAACAATTTCGGTGGGTTTTACCGAACGGAGGTCTATGTGCATGAGGCACGGATGTCGGGCGCGACTATCCATACGCCGTGTATCAACCGAAGTGAAATGAATACCACGCTCTATGGAACGGATGTGTATTTGGGGTTCATCCACTTGCAGGGATTGCCGTCCAAATTGTCCGAGGACATCCTGCGGGAGCGTGATCGCAACGGGGCATTTGTTTCCTTGGAGGATTTTATCGCCCGGGTTCCGATGGGTATTGAAAGCGCACAGACCCTGATTTTCGTGGGGGCATTCCGGTTTACAGGGAAAACGAAAAATGAATTACTCGTTACTGCCCGGTTGATCCTGGTCAATTTCAAGCCAGAGGACCGCGGGATGCTGCTGTTCCGCGAGCCTGTAAAACAATACAAATTACCCGAATTGGAGCGATCAACGTTTGAGGATGCCTTTGATGAAATTGAATTGCTTGGTTTTCCGGTATCATTCACGCCCTTTGATTTGTTAAAGACCAACTTCCGTGGCGATGTGATGGTAACGGATTTATTGGATCATTATAAGAAAACCGTCCGCATGGTGGCTTACTTGGTTTCCAGGAAACACGTACCCACAAAAAAAGGCGATATGTACTTCGGAACGTGGGTTGACATCAATGGGGATTTTTTTGATACCGCCCATTTCGCTGATTGCCTGCAACACTATCCGTTTCAGGGTGGTGGCTGTTACTTGCTTATGGGGGTCGTTGAGGTCGATTACCATTTCCCGACGATCACCATTACCAAGATGGCAAAACTACCGTTTATTCCCGATCCCCGATATTCAAATTCCAACGAACGTCAATACCGCACACATCAGCAGCTTAAGGAAGATGTCAGCATGACCCACCGCGCACCCTATCCTACGGAAGTGAACCTACCGAGGAAAAAGATGGGGTAACATTCCCGGCAATGGGTTGATATACCACTAGATAATTTATGGTTTCACTTAATTGAAGAGTTATGAAAAATTACTTTTTCAAGGCGCTGGTGGCATCCATTGTGGTTTTATCCGTTACGCCAGCGCAAGCACAACAACCTAAATACTGGCAAGCCGGTTTGTTCAGCGGCGCAAGTTTTCCAACCGGAACGTATAGAAGTCCAACCGGCCGGGTTGGTTTAGGTTACGTTGGCGGTACGTTTGTAAACTACTATTTCGGCAGTGGGTTCGGCCTTGGCGCAGACGGGCGATTTGTGTACCATCGTATGCTACGTAATGATACCCTGAGATTTCAGGGCGGTACAATGACCAACCAATATGTTTCTCCGCCCAGGTTTCAGCACATCGGGTTAACCGTTGGCCCCACTTATGAAATTAAAAGTGGGGTCGTCGGATTGGAACTGTTTGCAAAAGGCGGTGTCCTATTCCAACAATTTCCATCCTATACGCGGATTTCCGAACGGTTCGTGTATGAACCACCTCAAACGATACCGGTGTTGAGGCGGGAAACACGCTATCAGACCAATAGCGCCGCAAACGCTATGGCTTGGGCGATGCTAACCGGGTTCCGTTTTAATTACCGCCATCGTCCGAAGATCACATTCTTTGCTCAGGGCGATTATATGAGGAGCGTCGGGAAGTCGTTCTTTGGAAAATCCAGCCTGTTCTCCTTACGGGAAGCCCCATCAGAAAATAAATACCCGAATGACGATTTTGGATCAGGACGAACGGGCGTAAGTATGATGAATATTTCCGTTGGGATTAAGTACCTGTTGGGTGATCAGCGGAACATAAGTGAATTAACAGAAGTACCCTAGCGATGGAATTGGACTTCTTATTCCTGATAAGTACCGTATTGCCGATCTCCACTGCCAAGTGGAGATTTTTTGCTTTCTACCGTCAAGGCCGACCAACACATTTTATTATATTCATCCTTTCAATCTTTTGGTAGCTTCTTTTGGCACTTCAACAGATTAATACGTATTTTTATCCCAACATCGATAATCATTATTAGCTTTTTCTCTAGTGTCTATTAAGCTTAGTTAAATTGCTCTATGAGTAAATAAGTTTTTGATCGTCAATATGTAGGGGCGGAAACCTGAAATTCGTGAAATTGTGAAAACTAATTTTTAATATGAAGAAATTATTTGCTTGGATGATTGATAAGTGGCTTGCTGGTTTTCTTACTGCAACCATTTTTTTTCTACTCAAATTGTATTTAGACCTGCCCGAAGAATCAAAGCAAAATTTCTTCAGTTTTGTCTGGATCGGTGATCTGCTTCAAACACCCATTTCGCTATCTAAAGTACTCATAATTTTCATAATCATCATTGTCCTTACAAGAATTGAAAGAGCTTTTGTAAAAGCAAAATTTCAGAGACAGGATGACGCTTATTTAAAAACTCCTGAATCCCATTTTGAAAATTACAAAAGGGATGTCTTTGGAGTAAATGGTACGACTTGGACTTGGAAGTATAATTGGAATATTTATCGTTGCAGGCTCGAGAACAGGCATTATCATTTTACGTTATCCGAACGAATGGACGACGTTGAAAAGGAAATTGTTCGAAGAATTAAGAACGATGAATTCGGAAAGCATGCTTGAGGAACAGGATGGTTTAATTTTAATTTGGGATGAAACTCATTTAAACGTTATAATTGGTAGAATTAAATGGGGTGAGTTATTTGCGAGACTTTTTAGCTTTGATATTTAGTTGTTTCTCTCCTTTCGTCATTTAACATCAACCCAGGCACATGAATATCATGAAAACGTTGCATGAATCTAAAAGCATGACATTAATGGTGTTTATGGGCCAGCCTCGATTACCACGGCAACTCAATGCCGGGACTGTTTACAACAGGTGAGTATCAGCAACAGATTACTGGTCAGGAATAAGGACTGAAATTACTCGAATCGTAATTGATTTGTCCATCAGGAGAAACACACCGAGACTTAGTCAAAATCAAATGATGACTATTGGAATTGATGATGGCTTTTCTTTGGAGGCTATCAGAAAATACTTAAGGAATATTAGTCAACTTATTTAAAGGGCACCTCCCTAGACTTTAGTAATATTAATTACAACATTTTAATTTGCTTCTTTATCAATAAAATACATTAAATAATATGTAAAATACAATTATTTTAATAATCAAAATATGATATATATTATAATATCCCTATTTTCGTTGAATGATCAAATGTTCGAATAAATGAACCGGATTAAAGAGGTTTTGGCTTATAAAGGGATAAAACAGAAGTGGCTTGCTGAGAAACTTGGTAAAAGCTATAATATGATAAATTGTTATGCACAAAACCGAAGACAGCCCAGCTTGGAGGATTTATATCGAATAGCAGAGATTCTGGACGTTAAAGCCCAAGAATTGTTGGCGGAGAAATAATCAAACACTTTTCCGCAAGTTTATAAAAACAAGTAAAATAACGAGCAAGACAATATGCCAATACATAGGATTAATATAAAAAATTTTAAATCTATAAAAGATTCTGGTGATATTAAAATAGAACCAATCAATATCTTGATTGGACCCAATGGTGTTGGTAAGAGTAATTTTATCCAATTTTTCAAACTTCTTAATAATATATACAAACAACGGCTGAAATTTTATACCGCTGAAAACGGATACGAAAACCGACTATTATATTTTGGTCGGAAAAGATCCAAATTTTTGGAAGGAAGCATTGTCTTTAAGCCCGATAATGGCAATACAAATAATCGATATAACTTCAGATTAGTTCCGCAAGCGCAGGGATCAGGATTTTATTTTGAGGAGGATTTGGGAGGGTTTAATTTTTTCACAAAAGGTTTTAGCGAAAACTGGGATTACCTCAGCCTTGGCGGGGAGGGAAAAGAAGAAAGTGGATTGAGAGAAAATGGATCCACCAGAGCGAGTTTCCTGTCTGATTATTTTGAAGATTTCAATGTATTCCATTTTCATGATACAAGTTCTGGCTCGCCTTTAAAACAGGTTAATAAAACTCACGACTACGAGTATTTAAAGGAAGATGGCAGTAACCTTGCTGCTTTTCTCTATAGAATTAAAGATACCAATCCCAAGCATTTTAAGGTAATCGAATATACGATCAAATCCGTCGCCCCTTTTTTCGAAAGATTTGATTTAAAGCCTGACTCGAAAAATGGGGAAATGATTTTTTTAAATTGGTTGGAGCAAGGTTCAGATGACTATTTTAATGCGCACAATCTATCGGATGGAACATTGCGGTTTATCGCATTGGCAACGTTACTTTTACAACCGGAATTACCCAAAACAATTATCTTGGATGAACCGGAATTAGGTTTGCACCCATTCGCTATTGCTAAATTGGCGGGAATGATAAAAAAAGCCGCTGTCCATTCTCAGATTGTACTTTCCACCCAATCTGTCAACTTGGTAAACTATTTTTCGGCTAACGATATCATCGTAGTTAACCGTGAAAACGACCAGACTGTCTTCAAAAGGCAATCTGAAGAGAGTCTACGCTCGTGGCTGGAAGATTATTCCATTGGTGAACTTTGGGAAAAAAATGTAATTGGCGGCAGATTATGATTAGGGGTATATATATTTTATGTGAGGGACCTTCGGAAGAGGAATTTGTTAACCTTATTCTACGCGAATATTTCCGCCGCTTCGAAATATACGATGTACGACCCATATTAATGTCAACGAGTAAAGGACACAAAGGTGGGGCCGTGAATTACAGGAGGCTCAAATATAATATCGATAGGTTGCTGAATAGAGAAAGTGATGTTCTGGTAACCACGTTTATTGATTTTTTCAGGCTTCGGACAGATTTTCCCAAATATGCAGAAGCGGAGTTAGTTACCGACAAAATAAGAAAAGTCGAGCTTCTGGAAGAGGCCTTATCAGCTAGTGTAGACAATGAAAGATTTATACCATATATACAGCTTCATGAGTTTGAAGGATTGCTATTTGCAGCTTTTGACGGATTTGACTTCTTACCGGACATCCCGCAAAACAATCTAAAATTATTACAGAATGCTGTAGATGAAAAGGAAAATCCTGAATTATTAAATGACGGTGCATTAACCGCTCCTTCAAAAAGATTAGAGAATCTGATTCCCGGATTTGATAAGAAAAAGC
>CALGRQ010000420.1 GCA_937880795.1 uncultured Dyadobacter sp.
TCCAAGGCTACGGTCATGATCACGGGTAACCTTACGATGTCATTGATGTTTCAACCCCGCATTCTACTTTTTATTCAGAAAACCTTTATCCACGCTATCTTTTAACAGTTGATCGGCGTATTCCCAGATTACCGCAGACCCCTCGGCGATCTTCTTTTTCTTCTCCACAACCGTTTCATACTTCACATCATACTCTTGCCAAGTCCCTCCGCTATTGGAAAAATTTTGAAGCAATGGCTCCAATCTATCCATAGACCTTGCAAATTTTGCCTCACTGGTCTCACCGGCCTCAAATTCTTCCCATATAGCAATCAACTCTTTGGCTTGTTCAGTAGGCAACAGTCCAAAGATCCGCTCAGCAGCCAACCGCTCCTCATCTGTATTCGTATGATTTTTGGTAGTGTCGTATATGAAGACATCTCCGGCGTCAATCTCTACGATATCGTGAATGAGGACCATTTTAACCACCTTTAATATATCCACGGCTTCGTTCGAATGCCCGGCCAGAACAATCGCCATAACGGCAAGGTGCCAACTATGCTCTGCGTCGTTTTCGGGACGGTCGCTGTTTAACAACCGTGTTTTTCTTTGAATGTATTTGAGTTTATCGATCTCTTTAATAAACTCAATTTGCTTTAACAGATTTTCATGGATCATCGCTACTCTATTCTAAAATGTAAAAAGGCAACATTAGCCTTCCAAAATCAGCCAAAGATATTAGAAAAGGTATGAAACGGCTAATGCGCTATACACCAAAAAAGGTTACCAATCCTACATGACAGGACTGATAACCTTTTTTGAAGTTTCGAATCAAAACAGAATAACCACCAATCAATTCCAACCTCCACCAAGGGCCCGATAAATATTTACCGTGGCATTCATCTGCTTCATTTTGGTCTCTACCAGATCAAATTTAGACTCAAGGGCATCGCGCTGCGTGAGCAAAACTTCCATATAGTCGGCTCTTGCTGAGCGAAAAAGACCATTTGAAATGGCAATTGACTGCGTAAGCGCCTGAACTTCCCTGGATTTCGTATCATAGCTATTGGCCAGATTGCTAATATTAGAAAGTTCATTCGCTACCTCGATATAAGCTTTCAAAACAGTTCTTTCGTAGTCGTACACGGCCTGAATCTGTTTGGCATTGGCGGTCGCATAAGCAGCCTTAATGGCATTTTTGTTAATCAAAGGACCTACCAAATCTCCGGCAAGAGAAGCTATTAATGACTCGGGCAGTTTCGCAATGTAAGCCGGATCAAATGAGCGCAACCCTATACTCGCGGAGAGTCCCAAACTTGGATAAAAATTGGCCCGTGCAACTTCTATATCCAATTTGGCAGCCGCCAAATTGTTTTCAGCCTGTTTCACATCCGGTCTGTTTTGTAACAATTGGGTTGGCAATCCTGACTGTATAGCCCGAGGCATCAAGTCTGCAAAGTGTTCCTCATCCCGCTCAACATGCTGTGGGAATCGTCCCAGTAAAAAGTTGATACGGTTTTCGGTCACGGCAATACGTTGCTTAATATCATATTGCAGATTTTGAGTATGCAACACTTGTGCTTCAAAACGTCTCACGGCCAGCTCAGTTACGCGCGTTGCCTCTTTTTCCATTCTAACGATTTTCAAAGCATTATTCTGGATATCCACATTTTGCTGGATAATGGCTAACTGATTATCCAGCGCCAGTAATTCGTAATACGAATTTGCAATTTCAGAAATCAGATTCGTCAGCATGAAGTCTTTCCCTTCAACGGTTCCCAAATATCTGGATACGCCTGCTTTCTTTGCATTCCGCAACTTATGCCAAATATCAACTTCCCAACGTGCATAAGCTCTCACCTGAAAATCTGGTACGAATTCCGGTGTTTCTTTACCGGGTTTGATCTCGGTGGTGGCTTCGCTGGCACCAATATTGGTATAGCGCCCCACCTTATCTACACCAGCTCCACCTCCTAAGCCCACAAATGGCAAGTACTCTCCTTTACGTGTTCTTATTTCCTGTTTTGCAATCTCGATTTCCTGCAAGGTAATATTCAGCTCTTGGTTGTTTTTAAGGGCGGTATCAATCAACGCAGCCAAATACCGATCCGTAAAATACTCCTTCCAGCTCAGCTTACCTATATTCGTAGAATCGGCAGTAGATGCAGCGTTATACCCCATAGGCACCGTCCTGTTCTCGGTTTTATGAACCTGCATAGGCACATTACATCCTGTATAGGCAAGGGCCATGCATGTAG
The DNA here is from genome assembly GCA_937880795.1 of uncultured Dyadobacter sp. Lineage (GTDB taxonomy): Bacteria > Bacteroidota > Bacteroidia > Cytophagales > Spirosomataceae > Dyadobacter. The sequence goes on from CALGRQ010000420.1 coordinate 2,238, forward strand.
CCCCTACCCAACTCATTATTCTTCTATTTTGAATGCTCATTGTTTTCATCTGTCAATGGAAATTTATCGATAGCATGCACCAATTCCTCGGTTAATGAACCATCATCCTCATCTTTAATCAACTTTCTACCATCAGCCAGTATTGCAAAAATGTAGTACAAGCCAGGTATAATAATTACCCCGAATATGGTCCCGAATAACATCCCCCCCATGGCCGAAGCTCCGATGGTACGGTTACCAATGGCCCCGGCACCCGTGGCAACAATCAATGGGATCATACCCGCTACAAAGGCAAATGAAGTCATTAAAATAGGTCGGAAACGCACTTTGGCACCTTCAATGGCTGCGTTGAGAATAGTCTCACCCTCGTGACGTTTTTGTACTGCAAATTCCACGATCAATACGGCGTTCTTACCTAGCAAACCAACCAGCATGATCAGACCGATCTGGGCGTATATATTGTTTTCAAGCCCCATAATTTGAAGCATGAAAAACGAACCAAATACCCCAACCGGCAGAGAGAATACCACCGCAAGTGGAATAATAAAACTTTCATACTGCGCAGCAAGCACAAAGTAAACGAAGGCAAGTACAATCAGGAATACATATAGCGCTTCATTACCGCGGTTTGCCTCGTCATAGGAAAGTCCCTCAAAAGCAATATCATAATCTTTGGGTAATGTTTGTACCGCTACTTCCCGTATAGCCTGAATGGCATCGGCCGTGGTATATCCCTTCGCAGGCAAACCTTGAATAGCCGCTGAGTTATAGAGGTTAAAACGGGTGATCTCGTTGGGTCCTTGTCCTTTTTTAAGATGCATAAAAGCCGAATATGGCACCATTTCACCTGCTTCATTTTTCACGAACAGCTTCAACAAGTCCGAAGGCAACCTTCTGAAACTTGGATCGGATTGCACATAAACTTTAAAGAACTGGTTGAATTTGATAAACCCTTGTTCGTAAGTACTACCGATCATGATATTGAGGTTATCCATGGCTTTTCCAATGGATACTCCTTTTTGCATGGCCAGCTTGTTATCGATCTCAAGCTCATACTGCGGATAATTGGCTGCGAAAAAAGTAAACAAGCCCGTGAGTTCTTTCCTTTTTGATAAATTCTCAAGAAACTCCTTATTGATTTTATCAAATTCATGGTAATCCGTCTCGGTAGTTTTATCGAGTAAACGCAGCGAAAAGCCCCCTGACGTACCAAATCCGGGAATTGCTGGTGGTTCAAAAAACTCTACCGTAGCACCAAGTCCTCTTGATTTTTCTTCCAACTCTTCCATAATCTCTTTCACGTTATGATCACGCTCCGACCACGGCTTAAGGTTGATCAAACAAGTTCCTGCATTGGAACCACGCCCTTCTGTCATAATCTCATACCCGGCCAGTGAAGAAACCGATTCGATACCATGTACTTCCTCACAAATTTTCATCAATCTGTGCGAAACCTCATTGGTTTTCTCTAAGGTAGATCCCGGAGGTGTTTGTACGATGGCATAAATGGTGCTCTGATCCTCATTCGGAATAAAGCCGGATGGCAATATTTTATTCTCCCACATAATTCCGGCAGAGAACGCTAGCAGTACGGCAAAAGTGACGAAACGACGATTTACAATCAGTTTCAACAACCCTACATACCAACCCGTTAGCTTGTCAAAGCCGGCGTTAAACCTATCAATGGCTTTGGAAAGTATGTTCTTCTTTCTGGCATGACCATGATGATTTTTCAACAACATCGCACATAATACAGGTGTAAGCGTAAGGGCGATGAGTGCGGAGATTACGATGGAGCTCGCCATGGTTATCGAGAACTGACGATAAAACGTACCTACCGGACCCGACATGAACGAAATAGGTAAGAATACCGACACCATCACCATCGTAATGGCAATAATAGCCCCACTAATTTCGCCCAATACTTTTTTAACAGCGCCGTAGGGTGTTAGGTGCGGCTCCTCTTCCATTTTGGCGTGAACCGCCTCCACGACGACAATGGCATCATCGACCACAATCCCAATCGCCAATACCAATGCAAACAGGGTGATCAGGTTGATCGATAATCCGAATGCCTGTATTACAAAAAAGGCACCAATTAACGACACGGGTACGGCCAAAATAGGAATCAACGTGGATCGCCAGTCTCCCAGGAATATAAACACCACCAATGCAACGAGAATAAAAGCATCGCGCAACGTATCAATCACTTGCTCAATGGAAGCATCCAAAAAGTGTGAAACGTCATAACTGATCTTATAATCTACCCCCGGAGGGAACGACTGTTTCATCACATCCAATTTCGCCTTTACCTCTTCAATCACATCGCTGGCATTACTACCGTAATTTTGACGCAATACAATCGCAGCCGAAGCTTTCCCGTCCAGATTTGAGTAAATATCAAAGAACTCACTACCCAGTTCTACCTTGGCGATATCTCTCAAATGAATGCTTTCCCCATCCTTATTCGCACGAACAATAATATCTTCATACTCCTTAGGTTCGCTATACCGACCTTTATAGGTCAAAACATATTCCAACGATTGCGCCGATATACCAGAGCTTTGCCCCAAACGCCCCGGCCGGCCAATGATACTCTGTTCACCCAGCGCCTTCATCACTTCCTCAGTAGAAATGTTATAAGCCCGCATACGGTCCGGATTAAGCCAAACCCGCATCGCATACCTTCTACTACCCAATATCTGCGCACGTGCTACCCCTTTCGTCCGCTGGATCTCAGGGATCATTTTAACCGTTGCATAGTTGAACAGGAACTTCTCGTCAATGGTCTTACTCTTTGAATAGAGGTTCACGTACATCAGCATACTCGGCTGTATGGGTGTAATAATTACCCCCTCTCGCTGTACCAGTTCTGGCAAAAGCGGCATTACCTGGTCCACCCTGGTTTTAACACGAATAACGGCATCATTCGGATCCGTACCCGGTTCAAAAATAATTCTTAGCGTAGCTTCCCCTGCGCTGGTCGCATCGGTGGCGATGTAGCGCATATCCTGCACCCCATTTATAGCCTGTTCCAGCGTGATCAGGGTTGATTTTACCAGTACGTCGGCACTCGCACCCGGATAAGCAATAAATATATTAACGGTTGTAGGTGCAATGTCGGGGAACTGTGATATGGGTAATTTTTTGATAGCCAGAATACCTATGAAGACTATCAGGACCGAAATGACAATAGCAAATACGGGCCGTCTTATGAATTTAGTAAACATATATCTTGATTTTTAAAGACATGGAGAGCGCTGCAAAGCGGTTGGTGACACAGGTCACACCACTTTTGTGTCGCCCATTTATTCGGCATATAGCCCCAGGTTGGAAATCACGGAGTCAGGAGCGATAAACTGGTAATGGATTTTTTCGTTTTCCTTTACCTGACGCAAACCTTCCAGCAGAATTTTATCATCCTTCTTCAAGCCGTGTTGAACGACGAAAATATGAGGCAGTTCGGCCCCCACAGTTATTTCTCTGGTCCGAATGGTATTGTCTTTATCCACCACATACACATACTTTTTATCCAATACTTCAAAAGTGGCTTTTTGAGGGATCATCAAGGCCCCTTTTAGTGGGGTAGTGATTACAATATTGCCGGTTTCACCATGGCGCAACAATCCCTTTGGATTGGGAAAAGTAGCCCTAAAAGCGATGTTCCCAGTTTCATTGTTAAAATCTGCCTCAATGGTTTCTACAATACCAGGGTGGTCAAAATATTGATTGTTGGCCAATCTTAAGCGTACCACCTCTTTTTTCTTGGAGGCGTTAACACTGCTCTGGTAATTGAGATATTCGGCCTCGGGGACATTAAAGTACACCCACATTTTACTGTTATCAGATATGGTAGTGAGCAAATCGCCCTCATCCACCAAACTTCCCAACCGTACCTGAAAGTGATCCATAATACCATTAAACGGTGCCTTCACTTGCGTAAAACCTAGGTGAACATTGGCTAGCGATAACTCCGCTTTCGCTTTATCCAATTTGGCCTTCGCCATGGCCAACTCGTTTTTGGAAACAATATTGCTGTCTGCCAACGACTTGGTGTTTCTATATTCCACTTCTGCAAAATTGACCTCAGCCTGCGACTTTTGCTGTTCAGCTTCATAGAGCATGGGCATGATCTGGAACATCAACTGTCCTTTCTTCACGTGCTGCCCTTCATCCACAAATATTTTTTGGAGATAACCCTTTTCCAGCGCTCTCAATTCGATATGGCTAATGGCCCGAATCTGACTAACATAGTCCATCTCAACAGTCGTATCCTTTTCGACAGGACTTGTTACAAGAAACTTAACTTCCTCCTCCTTTTTTTCTTCCTTTTTCGAGTCACAGCTTGTGGCAAACAACGCGCCGCACAAACCAATAACTGTAAATATTCTTTTCATGATCATTTTTATATGGGTATCAATGTGTTTTTATTCTTCTGAAATCATATGCGCCAAACGAGCGCGCTTTTGAGAGACTATATCAAATAACCAAGACACGGAGGGCTATATACCTGCGTGTGGAAGCATAAAACCAATGCACCAGTAGCCGGGGCAAAAGTTTATGAGAAAGGAGTTTAAAAAACGGTACGATGGTGGATACCCGCCCTAAACTTGTGGCGTTAGCAGATAGGGATCGATTGATTTTTTGGCCCTCCCCACCATTCTCCTCCGAAAGTGCTTTAATTTCATCCTGGCGACTATGTAGTTCCGTAAACCAGGATAAGTTACAAGACCTTGCCGACTGGTATTGCTGTGCAGTAGTCTTTGCAGCAGTAGGGGTATGTGTGAAGCTGGGAACGCTCGAAAGCTTACCGACCAGTATTGCAGTAAGCACAAATAAATATTGGCATATAATGCTTATCATTCCGACTGCCGTTTTAAATTTAGTTAGATAGATTCAGGAAACATTTTATTGAACTATACCAATAATTTAATTTCCTCGTTATTACCTTACAAAAACCGCATTTACTTCTTAATTAGGCATTAAAAGCGTGTTAAAAAAGGGTTAAAATTGAATTGCGTGAGCACACAGCCAAGTACAACTTATAACTATACCTATATACGCAGATAGCCTTTTCGTAATGCAGATAGATATTAAAATTGACACTCCACCCTCCATTTAGTCGCTAATACCAGTAGTAGTATACTTATGTTGACTTAAAATGCATTTTCAACGGAAAATAATTTGGTATTCTAACACATTTTGTACTTTTTTGAGACTTGATCATGTTTCATTAGCCAATGAGTATTAATATTTTAAAATGAAAAAGTGTTTATTGATTTTACTTTGCAGTGCCTACATCGTACCGGCGCAGGCCCAACTACTGAATCGGGTTCGGAATAAAATAGAACAAAAGGTTGTAGAAAAGATAGATGAGTCTATTGATAAAGCAACCCAGAAAAAGTCCCCAAAAGAATCTGCACCCGCCAACCGGGATACTTCTTCTGAATCAAATACTTC
>CALGRQ010000421.1 GCA_937880795.1 uncultured Dyadobacter sp.
TTTCGTCCAGACCTATAACCGGCTCGTGCATATTGCTTATAAGTGCTTCAATGCGTTTCTTTTCGATCAATATCTGAGAAAGATTGCTATTGTTGTATTCTTCCAGCTTTTCGGCCATGGTGTTAAATGAGCCCGCCAGTTCTCCAAATTCATCGCTTCGCCTAAAATGAAGCCTCTGGGCATAATTTTGACTGGCTATTTGACGTATGCTATTGGTCAATGCTACAATTGGATTCGCGATGCTGCCGGGCAAATTTATAAGAAGGGTTAGGGCTAGTAATATGCAAATTGTACCCGATACAGCGATCCACATATAGGCATCATTCACTGTTTTTAGCGCCATTTGACTTTTACTTTGAATGGCTTCCATGTTAATTTGCATAATTTCGGAAATACTATTCCTTATATCGGTATGCAGTTGTAGGTTACCAGGAGAGGCTTTTAGGGAAATATATAGGGTAACAAGCTCCTGGGTTGCCATACCTTCATGAGGTTCGGTAATATTGCTTTTTTGTAAATTCAGGTTTTTCTCAAAACCAAACCAGCCAGCTGTGTCATCCGGAATTTGGTTGAGCGAGGACAACATTTGCTTGTTATATTCTAGCGATTTATAATTATCTGTAAGAATATTTTCGGTATCTCTTTTCAATAGATTGACAAATACTGCTGCTACCGCCGACAGTAGGAGTATCATAATAAATAGGATCCCTATACCTAACCTGAGTTTGGATTTAATTTTCATATTGATCTTAATCTTGTGAAGTTCTGGTCTCGATATTCATTTCAGGATAGTATTACCAAATCAATGTTAGAGGTAGAGAGCTTCTTGAGGAGATTGTTGAAAACATTTGTTGCTAAAATTACCCTAAACAAATTAATATGAGGTTTGCCTAAACAAATGGTGGTGATATACTTCTGTTCGGCAACTTCAATAATTGTTTCTGAAATGCTAGAATTCTTAATCCGTATAACCTCGGCACCCATTTCTGTGGCAAGTTTAAAATTGTTGATGAGGTGCCTCTGTTTATCAAGAGCAATTCTGTTCTGATTTTCGTTGGGAGTTTGCACATATAGTACATACCATTTGCTGTTATAATAGCTTGCCAGCCTGGCCGTTTTGCGAATTACATGCCGGGCAGTATGATCATTACTACTGATGCAAGCCAGAAACTTTTCCCTACGGGACGTCATTTGCTTCGACACCTCCAACTCTACCTTCCGCTCCACCTGACTGGCCACTTCCTTGAGCGCAAGCTCACGCAATTGGAGAATATGATCAGCTTTGAAAAAATTACCAAGTGCAGACTGAATTTTTTCAGCCTGATAAATCTTTCCCTCTTTGAGTCTGGTGATGAGCTCATCGGCTGTTAAGTCTATATTTACCACTTCATCGGCGCAGGCCAGCACACTATCCGGGATTCGTTCTTTTACTGCTATCCCCGTAATTGACTTAACCTCTTCATTCAGACTTTCTATGTGTTGAATATTGACGGCACTAATGACGTTGATACCGGCATCAAGTATTTCCATCACATCCTGCCAGCGCTTTTCGTTTTTACTGCCTTCAATGTTGGTGTGGGCCAGCTCATCAACAATCACAATTTCGGGACGCAAACTGATGACCGCCTGAACATCTAGTTCCTCCAATTCTTTCCCTTTGTAAAAAAGCTTACGACGAGGAATGATCGGTAGTCCTTCCAATAACTCGTGTGTTTCTTTTCGGTGGTGGGTTTCTATATAACCTATTTTGACGTCGATACCATTTCTTAATAGCGTATGGGCTTCCAACAGCATGCGATAGGTCTTGCCTACACCGGCACTCATGCCGATGTAGACCTTAAACTTGCCTTTTCGGGCCTTTTTAATAAGATCCAGAAAATGCTTTACGTGGCTTTCCTTTTCAGTCATTAAAATGAAAGGGATAAAGAAGTGGAAAGAAAGTAATTTTGATTTTTCAGGATCTCATCTTTCGAAAATATGGGATCTTTACTTCGCAGTGTACGCGCTTCTATACGCCAGATTACATTGGCCACAGGTAAATAATCAAAGTTGACAGAATACCCTGTGGTTTTGAAACGATTGGGCGTGCCACTTTGGATTATCACTCCACTTTTGTCTGAAAAGTATTCGGTGCGCGCGGCGAACCTTATTTTTTCAGAAGGCCTATACCGGGCAATGAGAACGGGAACATACCAGGTATGATATGAGTTGCTTCCTTTGTTTTTTTGCTCATAACCAATGTCAAAACCAGCGGTAATACCCAAGCGTTCGGTGAATTGGAAGATCCCATAAATGTTGTGATAATGCCGCATGCGTTTGAGGCTGTCGGCTTTATCATTGCCTAGAAAGGTACTGTAATTTAATGTCACCCTCTCTAATGGTTTATAGGTTATTTGCGTTCCAAACGCAGGTGTTGAGTTACCGTCTGGGCGCTGTATACGTTGCCATCCATTTAAGTATAGCGCAGCCATATACCATTTTTCGTTTTTGCTGGTATACCCCAGCTTTACACCCGTTTCAAAATAGGGAGAGTTCTCGGCCACCAAACTGCGGGTCATGGTCCAGTTGTCTTTTCCAATCGCACTTTCAAACCCAAGGTGTGAAGGCATCACACCAGCATCCAACCAAAGGTTACTGTTTCGAGCCATTTTGATTCCTACATTGGCTTCAAATACATTTTTCATGACACCTGTTTCCAAGGCGTAATTGGCATTCATGTAGCTGCCGGTGGCTAGTGCAACATTGGCTCGCACACGGTCGCTTGTATAACTGGCTTTGATAAAGGCTAGATTTAAGTTGACCTCATTGGCCCGGTTGAAGTTATACATGAAACCAGGAATAGTATGGTTGTCTGGTTTATTAAAATCATAATTGTAAAATGCTTCTATATAGCCACTCAGTTGAAAATTTTTCTGAGTTTGTGTGGAGTCCTGTGCAAAAATCGGCTGTGCACAGATTAAACCAAGTATAACTATAAATAGTGATTTCATTGGAAGTTGATAAGATTAATAAAAGTAGCAAATGTTAAATAGCTAGCCTATGTCAACAAGCTTATGTTATAGCAATTGGATGAACCCTATTAGCGGATGGAATCCAGTGCCAGGTTTAATTTGAGCACGTTCACTTTTGAAGGACCCATCATATTTAACAGGGGGCTTTCAATATTTTGTTGTACCAATTTCCTAAGCTGTTCTTCTGGTAGTTTACGAAGAGATGCTATTCGCTTAATTTGTACCAATGCGGCTTTCGGAGAAATGTGCGGGTCTAATCCACTTCCACTGGCTGTAATTAATTCAACTGGAATTTCAGTCTTATCTATACCCGGATTATGGATGAGGAAGGAATCTATCCGGGCTTGAACCATATCGAGATATTCAGGATTGGAAGGTCCCTTATTGCTACCGGCACTGCCTGCGGCATTGTACCCTGCGGCAGAGGGTCGTGAATGAAAGTACTTATCTAACGTAAAGGCTTGTCCCACATTGGCGTAGTATTTTTTGCCATTTACGCGAAGCATTTCCCCTTGGCCTTTATGAGGATCTAGTTGTGCAATGGTCCAGATAAGCATGGTATAGGCTCCACAAAAAAGCAGAATTGTGGCAATCGTTAATTTAATGGCTGGAAATAAATTCGTTTTCATGCTATGCGTATTTAATTGATAAAATTAGAACCAGATACTGACGATCATGTCGATCACTTTTATACCTATGAATGGGACAAGAATTCCTCCCAAACCATAGATTAAAAGGTTACGCCTCAATAGTGCACTAGCCCCAATAGGTTTGTAAGCAACACCGCGAAGTGCAAGGGGAATTAGGAAAGGAATGATGACGGCGTTAAAAATTACTGCTGACAGGATTGCACTTTCCGAACTTTTCAGTTGCATGATATTAATGGCTTGTAATGCCGGAATAGAAGCGATAAACAAAGCCGGAATAATGGCGAAATATTTAGCCACGTCATTGGCGATGGAGAAGGTAGTGAGGGTTCCTCTCGTCATGAGTAGCTGCTTTCCTATTTCTACAATCTCGATGAGCTTGGTTGGATCGTTATCCAAATCCACCATGTTGCCTGCTTCCTTAGCTGCCTGGGTTCCACTGTTCATGGCCACACCAACATCGGCTTGGGCAAGGGCAGGTGCGTCGTTGGTTCCGTCGCCCATCATCGCTACCAGTTTTCCGTTATCTTGCTCTCGTTTGATGTAGTTCATTTTATCTTCGGGCTTAGCCTCTGCGATAAAATCATCGACGCCTGCTTTCTCCGCGATAAATTTTGCTGTGAGCGGGTTGTCGCCGGTTACCATCACAGTTTTAACGCCCATTTTTCGAAGTCTTTCAAATCTTTCATGAATACCCGTTTTGATGATATCCTGTAATTCAATCACACCTATTACTTTTTCATTTTCAGAAACCACAAGGGGCGTACCGCCATTGCTGGATATATACCATACTTTTTCTTCAATATCGGCAGGGAATTTGTTGCCAGCCTGCACAGTCAGGTTTTTGATGGAATCGAAGGCCCCTTTCCGGATCCGAGTCTGGTCAAAGTCAATTCCGGAACTTCTGGTTTCCGCGGTAAATTTGATAAAAGTAGGCTTATGTAAGTTGCTATATGTGTTTGGGTTCAAATTGGCTAGTTCTAAAATGGATTTGCCTTCGGGTGTTTCATCAGCGATAGAACTCAGTACAGCACATTTGATAAAATGCATGTCGGTAACTCCTTTCGTTGCATGGAAATGGGTAGCTTTTCGGTTTCCAATGGTTATGGTTCCGGTTTTGTCCAGTAGCAGAACGTCAATATCGCCTGCGGTTTCTACGGCTTTTCCCGATTTTGTGACCACGTTGGCCCGCAAGGCGCGATCCATCCCCGCAATGCCAATAGCAGAAAGGAGTCCTCCGATTGTCGTGGGGATCAGGCAGATAAATAACGAGATGAAGGCAGCGATGGTGATGGGTGTATGGGAATAGTCGGCGAAAGGTTTTAGCGTTATGCATACGATCACAAAAACCAGGGTAAACCCGGCCAATAGAATGGTAAGTGCTATTTCATTGGGCGTTTTTTGTCTGCTGGCACCTTCTACCAAGGCTATCATTTTATCAAGAAAGCTTTCTCCTGGCGCCGTTGTAACCATCACTTTTATACGGTCCGATAGCACCTTTGTACCTCCGGTTACGCTGCTTTTATCACCTCCGGCTTCCCTTATTACTGGTGCAGACTCTCCGGTAATAGCACTTTCGTCAATGGTTGCAAGGCCTTCTATGATTTCTCCGTCGGTTGGAATAATGTCACCGGCATCGCAGATAAAGACATCTCCTTTTTTGAGTTGCGCGGAGGAAACGATCGTATAGGATTCTGCGTAAGAAGTGAAAGGTGAGAAGTGAGAAGAATTAGGCGCAACAGTTTCTTCTTTTACATTTGACATCTCACTGTCAACCAATTTTGCAGGTGTTTCCTCTCGGGTTTTTCTCAAACTATCTGCCTGGGCCTTTCCTCTGGCCTCGGCTATGCCTTCGGCAAAATTGGCAAAAAGCAGGGTAAGAAGGAGAATCAAGAAAATTGTAAAGTTGTATCCAAATGAGCCTTGGGATTTTTCGCCGGCCAAAACCCATATACTAACGATCAGCATAATAAACGTTCCGATTTCAACGGTGAACATCACCGGATTTCTGAACATTATTTTCGGATTTAATTTTAGAAATGATTGCTTAAAAGCTTCATTTACAAGGTCCTTTTGAAATAAAGAATTGCTATTGTTTTTCATCTATTTGTAGAAGTAAAATGTAAGAAGTGAAATGTGAAAAGAGGGTGCTTGATTTGTTTCCTTATACCAGCAAGTTTCAATAATTTGATAGTTGTCCTGGAATGTCTAAATGACGTTTCTTTAATTATTCCGTCTCATTGGAGCTCACATATATCCTTATGATATGAAACCACATAAAAAATTGAATGCTTGGATACGTAGCTTTGAATTGGTAAAGGTTTTGTATCATTTTACCCAATCATTTCCTATTGAGGAGCGATTTGGTCGGGTGTCACAAATAAGAAGAGCTGGGGTCTCCGTTCCGGTCAATATAGCAGAGGGTGCTGCCAGAAAAGGGAATAAAAAATTTGTCCATTTTCTATATATATCACTTGGTTCATTAACCGAGTTGGATACGTTAATACTGCTAAGTCGCGACCTTAATTTAATCTCTGTCGGAAACGCGAATGAGGTTTTAGAAGAAATAGATCTCATTGGTAAACTTATTTTTGGATTAATTAGAAAACTCGAAGGTCAAGCATGATGCTTATTAAATGGTTAAAGCCCCATTTTATATCTCACATCTAACCTTTTACTTTTCACCCGCTCACATCATGGAAAAATATTCTGCAATGGGTCCAAGGGTAAGGGCAGGAAAAAAGGATAGCGCTGTAATGATTACGATTACCGCAAGAATCATCACACCGAATGTGCCTGAGTCTGTACGTAACGTTCCTGCACTTTCAGGAGTGTATTTTTTGCCTGCCAATAGCCCTGCAATGGCCACTGGTCCAATGATGGGTAAATACCTCGAAAAAATAAGCACGAAGCCCGTAGAAATGTTCCACCATAAGTTGTTGTCGCCTAGTCCTTCGAATCCACTCCCGTTGTTCGCAGAGGCGGAGGTGTATTCGTAAAGAATTTCGCTAAAACCATGAAAACCAGGGTTGTTGAGTGTAGGGGTGGTTATTTCCGGAAACGTAGTGGCGAGTGCTGTGCCCGCCAGGATCAGCAAGGGATGGAAAAGCGCTACAATCATGGCTATTTTCATTTCCCGGGCCTCTATTTTTTTGCCTAATAATTCGGGCGTGCGACCTACCATAAGCCCACTAATGAAAACAGCAAGGATAATAAAAATGAAAAAGTTTAGAATTCCGGCACCAACTCCGCCATAGAAAGCATTGGTCATCATGGACAAAAGTTCCATCATACCAGACAAAGGCATGGAACTATCGTGCATGGAGTTGACTGATCCAGTCGATATAACGGTAGTGGCTATACTCCAAAAGCCTGATGCCGCACTGCCGATACGCGTTTCCTTACCTTCCATAGCACCTGCGGAAAGGTCTATACCCATTTGCCCAAGGGCAGGATTACCTTTCATTTCCCAGTAAATGGTGGGGATGGTTAAAATCAAAAAACCGGCTGTCATAACGCTAAACATCATTTTTGCCATTTTCTTCCGTTGCAGAAAGTAGCCGAGGGCAAACACCATCGCAAATGGGATGATCATCTGCGCAATCATTTGGGTCATGTTGGTGAAGTAATTGGGGTTTTCGAGGGGATGAGCCGAATTCGTTCCGAAATATCCTCCACCATTTGTTCCAACATGTTTGATGGCTACGAATGCAGCAACGGGACCCGTTGATACCTGAACGGTATCTCCCTGTACATTCACAATGGTATCTTTGCCTTCAAAGGTCATGGGAGTGCCATTGAAAACCAAGATGGTGGCCACAATGATGGAAACGGGCAAGAGTATGCGGGTGCAGGATCTCACAAAGAAATAGTAAAAATTACCCAGGTGCTGCGTAGTACGTTCTTTTAAGGCTATAAATAATACCGCCGCAGCTGCCATGCCGGTTCCTGCTGTAACGAATTGAAGAAACATGAGGAACAATTGGGAGATATAACTAACCCCTGTTTCTCCCGAATAATGTTGCAAGTTACAATTGACTAAAAAAGAGATGGCAGTGTTAAAAGCCAGGTCCGGGGATTGGTCGGTATTAGCATCCGGATTGAGCGGTAGCCCACCTTGGTTCATCAGTATAAACATGCCGAGTAGAAACCACATCATATTAATCGTCAGCAGGGCGATCATATGTTGTTTCCAGTTCATTTCAGTGCGGATATTGATGCCGCTGAATTTATATAATAACTTGTCTACCGGGTTCATAAAAGCGTCTAGAAGCGTTTTATCTCCTGCGTAAACTTTTGCGATGTAGCGACCCAACGGTAGGGATAAAACAGTCGTTAGCGCAAACATGGCGCTGATTCCGAATATTTCTGTATTCATCGAATGATTGATTTGGTTAATTCAAAGTATAAGACAGAGTAGGGCAGCAGTAAGGACCCAAATGATTGCAATGCCTATTAGTTGATGCTTGGTGTCAGCTTTGGATTCACATTGTTTCTCTGATTTTTCCATGATCTATTAAAATTTTTCGGGTTTAATGAGCACGTAGCTGATATAGGCAAACACCCCAAGTGCAATGATAAAAAGCGCTGTCATCGGTTAAATTTTGTCAAAGAGGTGAACGATTTTGTAAAATAAGGCGAAGCATAGCAGGCCGGCAAAAATTAGCATAATGG
>CALGRQ010000422.1 GCA_937880795.1 uncultured Dyadobacter sp.
AAATCGGAGGCGCTACACGCTCTGAAGAAAACATCGGATGTAGGCATCGCTACCAATCAAAATCTGACCGGGAAAGTGGTTGACGAAAAGGGAGAGGGGCTACCAGGGGTAAGTGTCTTGCTCAAAGGGAGTCAAATAGGGACCACTACGGATATTGATGGGAAATTCAATGTAGCCAATGTTGCACCTTCCGATATTCTTGTTTTTTCATTTGTCGGGTACGTTACCCAAGAGGTGATTGTCGGAAGCAAAACTTCCGTAGAAATTGTCATGAAAACCGATACCAAATCATTGGATGAAGTGGTGGTGGTAGGATATGGTACTCAGAAAAAGGTGAACCTTACGGGTGCTTTGACGACCCTTGACATGAAGACGAAGGAAAATACGCCGGTAACCAACGCCAGCCAAGCCATGCACGGTATGTCGGGTTTGTGGGTGAACCAGTCGGGCTCTCGTCCGGGGGCAGATAATGCCACCATTCGTATACGGGGCGTAGGTACTACCAACAACAGTAACCCGCTTGTGTTGGTGAACGGTATGGAGTATGATATGAATGAGGTAAACCCCAATGATATCGAAACCATAACGGTATTGAAAGATGCTTCTGCGGCCATATATGGTTCGCGAGCGGCGAATGGCGTTGTATTGATTACGACGAAAACGGGTAAGGCCGGGGTGAATAAAATCAACTATAACTTTTCATACGGTATACAGAGCCCTACCATGATGCCGGATGTGGTATGGGATCCTATACAATATATGCAACTCAAGAATCAGGCGTTGCGCAATGAAGGGAAGTCGGTGGTGGATTATTCCGATGCTCAGATTGAACAGTATCGGGCCGGAATGGCTACCAACCCCTATGCCTATCCAAATATCAACTGGTTTGACAAAGTGATGGGCAATGGAACATTGAACCAACATCATTTGCAGTTTTCGGGCGGGTCGGATAAAATGCAGTATAACTTGTCGCTGGGTTACATGAACCAGAAAGGAGTGTTTATTGCCAACGACAATGCGCAGCGTTATTCGGTTGATTTGAACGTAGCGTCTCAAGTTACCAAACGCCTTCGTGTGGGTGCAAATATCATCGCCAACTATAGGAGATCTACCGAACCTGCCGATGGGGTTGCTGGGTATTTTACTTCACTGATGCGGGTTTTACCAATTTTTACGCCACAACTTGAAGATGGGCGCTACGGAAACGTAGTATTTAGAACACCGGGTCGTAACTCAATCGAAAACCCGTACAAGTTAATACGGGAAGGGTACCGTAAGCCGACCGTCCAGCGTGTTTTTATGAAGGTTTTTGCGGATTATCAACTCCCATTCGATATTAAATACAGTGTTAACCTGGGTGTGGATAAGCTGGATCAGGTCGATCGTCGTTTCAATTCGCGGGTAAACACCTATGATCCGTTGACCTTTGCCGCCATGACGTACGGACAAACCGTTTCTTACAACGAGAACTGGAGTAATTTGAATCTGAATTTCTTCCAAACCCTGTCGTGGGATAAAACGTTTGCCACCAAGCACCAACTTTCGGCCATGGTGGGAACCAGTTACAACGATTTTGACAACAGACGTTTTAGTGGCAGTGTTGAAAATTTGACCGGAAATACACTTACAGACCTAAATGCTAGTTCTTTGAATCCTGTGGTGGGAGGTGTAATGACGCGTGACAAACTCAGCTCATTTTTTGGTCGTGTAAATTATAATTTCAACGAAAAATATCTGATTGAAGCCGTCATGCGCTACGATGGTTCTTCTCGTTTTGGTAAAAATAATCGTTGGGGAGCTTTCCCGGGTCTTTCGTTGGGATGGCGTATAGACCAGGAAGCATTTTTTGATGCGAAATTTATCAATTTGTTGAAACTCAGAGCATCCGTTGGGAAATTGGGGAACCAGGCTGTACCACTATATAGCTATCTGAATGTAGTGAGTTTGGGCAGCGATTATACATTCGGAAATGTACTGCAACCAGGGGCAGCCGCCACTTCGTATAACGATCCGGGTATATCGTGGGAAACCACCAATACCTATAATGCCGGAGTGGATTTGGAAGCATGGTCGGGTAAACTTTTTGGAGAATTTGAAGTATTTAAAAAGCGTACTTCCGGAATCTTAAGACAAGTGGCTATCCCTTCACAGGTTGGTGCACTCACAGGGCCACAACGGAATATTGGTGTGGTTGATAACAAAGGTTTTGAACTTACCTTAGGACACAGAAACCGTATAGGGGATTTTAAGTATGAGCTACGTACGGCATTGAGTTATGTGAAAAATAAAATTGTCGATCTGAATGGAGAAACGGTAATAAGTGGTCGCAGAATTCTTAAAGAAGGTTATGCTTTGGATTCTTACTACCTATTGCAAAGCGAAGGGATTTACCAGACCCAGGAGGAAATAGACAATAGTGCCAAAGTAAGCAATGCAGTAAAGCCGGGATATCTTAAGTATAAGGATGTCAATGGAAGTGGCACCATCAATGGTGATGACCGTATCATTACAGGTTCATCCATTCCGAAGTGGAATTATAGTTTTGCCATCAATTTGGGCTATAAGCGGTTTAGTTTGAATACCTATTTGCAGGGGGTACAAGGTATCAACATATACCCAACAGCCAATTTGGCTTATCCTGTAAACAACGGTGCAGGGTTAACGAAAGAATGGATAACCGATTCGTGGACACCAGAAAACAGGGGTGCGCGCTTACCTATATTGACAACCCCGCAGGGAGCTTCTGAAAACTATCAGAACTCAACAGCCTGGTTACGGAGTGGGTCCTACCTGCGCGTTCAAAATATCCAGCTCAACTATGCTTTTCCTGAAGAATGGATCTCGAAAATTTCCATTAGTAAGTTGAGTGTATTTGCCAATGCGCAAAACTTTTTCACATTCTCGAAGTATAAGGACTCTGACCCCGAACGGAATATTTCAGGAGATAACCTGTATGAGTATCCGATGTTGAAAACTGTAAGTTTTGGACTTAACGTAACTTTCTAAACCTGCTATTGATAATAATATGAAAAAGATAATTTGTTCTTTAATGATCGGCATGTTCATCACTGGTTGTGGTAATGACATGTTGGAGGTGGTCCCGAATGACCGCTATACTGAGGATTCTTTTTGGACTTCCGAATCCAATGCCGTAATGGGGCTCACGGGATGCTATGCAGTGCTTCGCAATGATGGACTGTTTGGAGGAACGGCTACACCGCTTTGGGAAGAAACCGCTACTCCTAATGCCTATAATTATGATAATTCGGGAGGATGGAACGTGATTGCTTCCGGTACGCAAACAGCCACCAATTCAACGATTGTTTCTACACGCTGGGATGATAGTTACAGAGGTATAGGTCGCTGCAATACGCTCCTGGCCAATATCGATGGCGTGGCTATGAACGCATCTCTTAAGGAACGTATGAAAGGAGAGGCAACCTTCTTGCGAGCGCTATATTATTCCATGCTTGCCAACTATTATGGTGGGGTTCCATTAATTCTGGATAAGCCGGATCCCGTTACACAGGCATCGTTACCCCGCAACGCGCGTGAAGAAGTGGTGAAACAGATTTTGAAAGATCTGGATCAGGCGGCCTCTGTACTCCCTGTTAAATATACCGTAAGTTCGGACATAGGACGTGCCACCAAAGGAGCTGCGTTGGCATTGAAAGCACGAATGTTACTATTTGAAGCCAGCCCGCTGATCAACACCACAGGTGATGTGGCCAAGTGGAAATTGGCTGCTGATGCGGCCAAGGCTGTTATTGATTTAAATGGAACGGGGTATGCCTTGTTTTCGGACTACCGTAAATTGTTCTTGCCGGCCAACGACAATAGTGTAGAATCCATTTTCGATGTACAGTATATTGCTCCACAGTTGGGTAGTTCATTTGACCTGATCGGTCGTCAGTATAATACCAATGCCCCGGTGCGCGATCTGATCAACGCTTATTTGATGAAGGATGGTTTGCCACAATCGCAGTCTCCTTTATACGATCCGGCCAACCCGCATAACAACCGCGACCCACGCATGTATCAGACGATCGTATATCCGGGCGATACTTTTCAGGGAGAACTGGTAACAGCCTCGCGTTTTGTAGTAACTGGTTATGGAACGAAAAAATATACCATCTACGACAAAGAGCCTAATAGTGTCAATCTTCAGGGAGGGCGATCGGAGATCAATTACATGGTCATTCGGTATGCCGATGTATTACTCTCTTATGCCGAAGCGCAGAATGAAGTATTAGGTACACCCGATGCAACCATATTGGATGCAGTGAACCTGGTGCGTACCAGAGCGGGAATGCCAAAGGTTGCAGCCGGAAAGACCAAGGCTGAAATGCGGGATATTATTCGTTTGGAAAGAAGAATTGAGTTTGCAGGAGAAGGGGTATACTATACGGACATCCGTCGTTGGAAAACGGCAGAGGTTGTGCTCAATGCACCGATCCTAACCTATGCCGAAAAGCCGATCATGACCCGTACTTTCAGTGCGCAAAGGGATTATTGGTGGCCTATACCAGGTGTGCAGTTGGATCGGAATCCAAAGTTGGAACAAAATCCAGGATATTAATTTTTGAGAAGCTGGGATGAGATTTATGCTCAAACCAGCTTCTTTTACTATGTTAACCATTTATCTCTCATGAAAAATAGTAGTATCCTAAGCCTTATTTTTGTTTGGATGGTTGTAGCATTTGCTGGCCGTCACTTGCAAGCACAGTCCATCGGGGCAAAATCGTTCCTGGTTTGTGGTGATAGTAAAATTCTGATTGTTGATTACGAAAAATCCCGGGATAGTATTCCAGAAATCGTATGGAGCTGGGATGCGCATCAGGCGATGGATTTACCGGAGGATTACCGGACTAAAAAATTCAATTCTACCGACGACTGCAAGGCGATCAATGGTGGCAAGCAAATTCTGATATCGTCGTCGTCAGGGGCAATCGCTATACTGAATGTAAAAGACAAGAAGGTTGTTTTTTATGCTGAGGTGCCCAATGCACACTCCATTGCCTTGCTACCGGGCAACATGCTCGTAGCAGCTGCTTCAACTGCGGCAAAGGGTAATAAGATTATGCTTTATGATATCAAGAAGTCCAACTTGCCTGTATACACCGACAGCCTGTATTCTGCGCACGGATTGGTATGGAATGATCGCCGGAAGAGTTTATATGCCTTAGGTTACGACGTCCTTCGGGAGTATAAAATGGTTGGCAAGGAAGGGCTCAAACTGCAATCGCACTGGAAAATCCCTGGCATTAGTGGTCATGAACTGGGGTTAACCGGTAACGAGGACAATCTTTTCGTAACGGAGCACCATGGGGCCTGGAATTTCAATTTGAATACCCATCAATTTACCAAGATTGAAAATTTTCCTGATGCCGACAATATTAAAAGTTTAAGTAAAAACCGTGCAGGACAGTTCATATACACGGTTCCGGAAAAAAGCTGGTGGACCTATCACGTAAGTTTTTTAGCACCTAAACGAAGCTTTGCTTTTCCCGATATGAAGGTTTACAAGGCACGTTGGTTCCATCCGTAATACGCTACTATTTTAAAATGCAAATAACAAGAGGCCAGGTATCGTAAGATGGTGGCCTCTTGTTATTTGAGCTTTCCAATAAAGTATAAGATTTAGGTGTAACGCAAAGAGACCGTCGCTAAGACAGCCTCTTGCTACATTCACAACCCAACCTTAACCAAAACGTTCATTTTATCTGATTGCCTATTACTTGTTAACCAAGACTTTATAGGTGGATATATTTCCGCCCAATCGCGTTACAGAAACTACATATAGTCCTTGTGGTAGACCTTTAACATCAATCGCACCATTTCCGGTTGCCACAGATTTCGTTTGGAAAACTGCTCTTCCTGAAACATCTCTGATCACCACCTCTTTCACGTGCTGATATTCTTCAATACTCAAGAAATCCGTGGTTGGATTTGGGAAAACAGATAAGCTTTTTTGACGCTCACGCATTTGGATACTTTGTATACGGCTGTATGCGAAACTCTTATCCAGGTCAATCATTTTCAACCGATATAGATTTTCTCCAGTTTGAGGCGTGTGGTGCGTGAAGTCGTAGTTTTTTAAGCCAGTACTTTCACCTTGCGATTTTACTGTTCCAATATTATTCCAAACTTTCCCGTTGAGGCTGTGTTCTACCTCGAACCGGTCACTATTGGTCTCTGCGGTGGTTACCCAGGTAAGTTTGGTAGACGAACCTTCTACCAGCGCATTGAAACTTGTCAGCGTAACAGGCAGAGATTGAGCCAGAGAAGCAAACGTATAGGCAGTATAGGTATTGGGAACAACGGTAGTCAATGTAGTAATGGATCCCGAAGTAAGGCTACTGGCACCTCCCAGTATAGATGTTACATCTACTTTGGAATCTATGTTTACCCATTGCGTGCCATTCCAGCCTGCAATGGTGAGTTTGGGAAGGTCTGCACCGGTTAGGGTACTGATGGCACTGGTCAGATCCCAGGTAAGTGTGAGGGGAGTTGGGTTGGTACCATCTATGTCCCAATATTCTATTTCGCTCACATCCACCAAATTTGTGTTCATGGCGGCGGTGGAAAAAGGACCACCTGCGGGTAATACCGGATAGTTCCCGCTAGGAAGCATGGAGGTTACGGCTGTTGTAGCGTTTCCAAAGAAATAAGCTCCCGTTGTGCCATCGGCCTGTGCAGCAAATGGGCCATATTGGTTGTTATCACCTACCGGAAAAATGAATGGGGTATTCCCCAATTTCCGAACATAACCATCTACATAGTTGGCATTATTTGCACCCGTTACTGTGTTGGCCGAGGGACCATAATTTAGTATGCCCATGGGTGCAGTGCGCAAGGTGTAAATCACACCCGGTTGCGTCCCGGCTCCTCCGGTAGTGAAATCGTGCGTATCGAAAAAGGTCATTTGCGCACCATTGAAGATGGTCGTATTTCCAGAACTCGTTTCTTGAGCTTGTGCCCAATGGACCATCAGGAAGAATAATAGCAGCAAAGGCCACGCGCTTCCGTTCTTGAACTTTGATATATATGTATTTCTCATTTCATATGATTAATAAAACTGAAAGGCGATCAGGTGAGAACGTGAGTAAGCATCGACATGCAATACTTTAAAATAATTTGGTTATTGATAAAAAGCCTCTTGATGCAATGAAATGTTGCTCATTCGCTCCATTGGGTTGATTGGCTATATATAGAGTTACGCGTTGTCCAACTTGTAAGTTTCCTTCCCAGAATACAGGTAAAGTAGGACCTACGGCACTACTCATGTTCTCGTATACATTCAAAACTTGCCACGGAGCAAGATATACGTTGCATCTAGTCACTTGCGGAGGAGGAAGGGTACCTTTTACACTTATACCTGCATAAATTCTGTAGTATCCCGTTTCTTGAATTACATATTGATTATTTGCTGCATCCCATCCGCCTAAAGATCCTTCTCTAGGAACTAATGTTGGTCGATCTTTCAAAGCATTAAATACGCCCCCCCAATTGGTAATCACATTCTCGCCTGGTTGCTCACCAATAAAAACTGTTTCAGCTACACGTGCTTGTGACATGGGTTTCCAAGTAGCAGTTCCGTTGGCATCAGAGGTTAGTATGCGGCCATCAGCTTGTGAGCTGTCAGCTAGAGTCATTTTTCCAGTTGTTTTATCAATACTAAATTTTCGACCGGGAGTCGAGGCTTCCACCTCTAAATTGTTAGTGGGGTTAATAACGGTAGGGTTTGTTCCAATTTTTACCTGAGCCATCAGAAGATTGGAAGAGAATAGCATCGAGCCAATGCCAAATAAAGCAACTTTAAGTAATTGTCTTTTTTTCATGATACTGAATTGATTGTGATTAATTGTTTATTTAAGGTATTTGTAAGGATCGTGACCAATGTCTCTTAGTAAGGTTGCTATATAAAAATATTTTTACGTTAACTTTTTTTTGCATAGAATCAAAATAGTTTTATTGATGCAATTTTAAGTTTTTACTCAGTGGGTTACAGATCCCCAGATACGGCATCTCTGATAATATACGTAATTGAAATAAATAATATAAAATCTCACCAAAAACAGAATAAAAGTCTTTTTTGTAAAAATATTACCTTTTTAAGAGCAGTTTTATATATAAGAATGTTGTAGATTTAGTACTACGCAATATAGAAATAAGTATTTTTATGTCAAATATTTTATATTTATTTTTTCTATACGTACCTATAACAATGTTTTTTAACAGGATAGAATCATTGTATTTTGTTAAACGGATAAAGGCCTTTCAATAACAGATGTATGTTATTGGTTCTTAATATTAAAAACGCCATTTTTGTATTATTTTAAGTTGATGCTTTGCGTGTCTTCTGGATTGTATGATGAATGACAAACTTTGTGATGAATAAAATTTTACCCATTATTATATGTTTACTGAGCACTTTTAATTTGCAAGCACAGTCTACCACCACTGCTTTGAAAGAAAAAGGGTTAATAAAAGGGCAGACTATTTACCTGAATAGTAAAGCGCGCATAGGAGGCAAGAGCCGCGTGACTATACCCATTCAGCTACCTCCCAATACGGTGTCGTGGTCTTATTCATTCTCAACAATCAAAACCAATGATGCGAGTACGAAGCTGGCAGGATCTGGATTGGAAATGCAGATCGCCAAATTGATTGCGGATGGGGCCATGAGTCTAATCAAAGCAGGTGTGGTTACGAACGTGGTAGGTCAATTGGTAAAACCAACGGGGAGTGGGGTCGTAGATATTTACCTCACCGATGCAAATGGGTTAAAGCAGTTTGAGGAAAAGGATTTGGTTGGAATGTATTCGAATGATGTCCCTACTTTTTATAGGGAGGGTACAGCGGAAAATAGCCGAAATGGAATTTTTCAGATTCCTGTGGTTAGAAAAGACCTTTTCCTCTGTCTGAAAAACCCAAGTGTAACCGAGGGACTGGCAGTTTCCATTGATGTAGTGGCGATAGTTTCCGTGAAAGAATATAGGGATGTATGGACTGCAAGTGGATTGGAGTCAGTACATAAAGACTGCTTAGGAACGTTTAGCATGCGTGATGAAGTTGCAGAAAAAGTTTGTGATTGTACGAAGGGTAAAGTCAAAAGCGCTTTTACTCCCGCTCATTATCAACGGTTGACTCAAAATGAGCAAGAAAACTTGATCAGAAGTTATAGAGATGTTTGTATGGATGAGCAGGGTTTTGCTGATGAGGTACATAAGCAGGTGAGGATAGTGGAAATTAAGAAACTGGTTCGTGGTCAGGGAATTACTAAAGATTA
>CALGRQ010000423.1 GCA_937880795.1 uncultured Dyadobacter sp.
ATATTAACAACACCATAAATGACAAAGAGACTGCCTCTTTATGAGACAGCCTCTTAAATATCTTAGAACCAAGCGGCTCCTAAGTTTCTAAAAGGCCATGGAATAGCGGCAAGAATAATGATCAAGCCTAGTGCATAAAAATAAAGCACCGTTCTGTGCTTATCTGCTCCTTCGAGTTTTTTGGAGCGAATGCGTCCTACCGTAATCAATACTATGGCGATAATCATCATAAAAATGTGTTCAATTGAATAAAAACGGAACACTTTTTCACTAATCAGGCCAAAGTTAACTTTGGGACTCATCGCATATAGCAACAAGCCAATTAATAGTTGGACGTGGGTTGCGATAAATGCAAACAGGTATACTTTACTATCGCCACTCTTATTGCTTTTCCAATTAGAAAAAGCCGCAAAAATAGCAGCAATAAGCAGACCTAACACCACATAACGGAGGCCCGAGTGGGCGCGTAGAAGAATGTTCATAAGGATAATAATAAGTTACGGTGAATTCCTAAGAGCCAACAAAGGTAACTCGCAAACTACCTTCTCCCAAATATTTAAATCTCGCCATGGGCACGGGCAGCTCTATCTTAGGTATAAATATTAAATTCCGATATTTGCACTAAAGTCATCCGACTAAACAAACATTACTATGATTATTTTCAATACTACGGTTAACATCAGCTACGAAGCTGAAAAAGAGTGGCTTGCATATATGAAAGAAACTCACATTCCTGAAATCTTATCTACCCAACTACCATTAGATGTAAAGCTACTCCGCTTACTCACTGAAATAGAAAACGAGGGTGTGACGTATACATCTCAATTTTCCTTCCGCACTATGGAAGATTTTCTGGCCTATCAAACCAATTACCAATCAGAAATTCAGGAAAAACATCATCGCAGGTTTAATGGTCAATATGTATCCTTCCGAACACTTCTTGAAGAAGCGTAAGCCAATAAAAGAGGTGTGAAATAAATTCGAACAAACCTGGTTTAATGCTTGACATTACAGTATTAATTCTCTTTATTTAGAATACCATATCGTCATGGGAGATGATATCTAAAATGCGCTTGATTGGCATTTTTTAGATATTTATTGATCGAGCTGATGTTCAGGATGAGAACCGAATGACGAGTGAGAATAAGTAATGTTTTACCATTAAACTTAAGTGCTTATGAGACTGCAGATGCAAGCAATTCATTTTGATGCTGACCCAAGATTGCTATCATTTATTCAACAGAAATTAGATAAACTTGATACCTTCTATGATAAAATAACAAGTGGTGAAGTATTTTTAAAACTGGATAAAAGTGAAAATGCCAAACTACATACCAAGTTATTAGAGGTTAAATTGTATGTGCCCGGTGATACCATATTTGTGACAGAAAAAGGAACCACTTTTGAAGAAGCAACGGACCTTGCCGTAGACACTCTGAAAATGAAAGTGAAGAAGTTTAAGGATAAGCGTACCAAAGCGCGTGCGGCAATGCCGGTGGATGGTCTAGAAGACCAGGATGCCGAGGTAGCCATTCTTTCAGAAGACCAAGAAGATTAGTCCATATATAGTATAGACCCATTACAGAAGCTGCCCCCATGGCAGCTTCTTTTTTATATCCTTAGTTGTACAGCTCCCCTATTTAACCGAATTTTGAAAAATCATTTCTAATCAACCTTATTATTATGGATATAGAGCCAGTTGTCAATTCATCCTTCGATTATCACTTTAAATTTACGCAGGACGAAGTAATTCGGTTTGCAGAGCTTACAGGAGACAATAATCCCTTGCACCTTGATGCAGACTATGCCGCTACCACAAATTTTAAGCGCCCGATCATCCACGGTATGCTTGGAGCTACGGTATTCACAAAAGTTTTAGGCACGCAATTCCCGGGATTTGGCTCCATTTATCTTAAACAAACCTTAGAGTTTTTGAGACCAATGTTCGTGGAGAATGATTATAAAGCAGTGTTTACCATCAAGTCTATACAGCCAGAAAAACACATTGCAGAAATTTCAACGGAAATCGTTGATATAAATACCAAGAAAGTTGTGACAAGAGGAATTGCCACAATGATCAATGAAAAGATATTCTAAATGAAAAGCCCGGCTCATAACGAACCGGGCTCATAAAATTTTGGTGTGCCTAGAGTTTACTCAGCTGCATTTTTCTTGTTCTGTACTTCAGAACGAATCTCCTGAGCCAAAGTTTTAAGATCTTGCATGCCTTTACGTACACGAGTTCCAGCAGCCTGGTTATCCTTATTGTAGAACTTATCAAAATCGCCTTCCAAAGAAAGAATCAAAGCTTTTACTTCATCAAATCGTGCCATGTTTTTATTTGTTTTTTTAGTTTAAAAATGCCCAAAACAAGCTACAATAGCATGTTTTGCCCGAAATTTAATAATTAAAAGCATTTCCACAACCCAAAAAACAAAAAAAAACACCCCCAAAATGCAATTTAAGACCTAAAAACATTTCAATAATCTGATTATCAGATATTTAACACATATAAATATTTTCTAACTGATATAAAAAAAAGAGGGCATTTTCGAAAAAAATGCCCTCTGTAACGAAAAAATAAAGATTTGACTATTCGGCAACTTCCGCCTGTACATCTTCGATTTGATATACCCGGTTCTTCAATTTGTCGGCCAAAGTAGTGAACGCATTCAACGTATATTCAACATCTTCCAGTGTATGCGCAGCGGTTGGAATAATACGTAGCATAATTTGTCCCTTCGGCACAACCGGATAAACCACGATTGAACAGAAAACACCCATGTTCTCACGTAAATCCCGAACCATGCGAGTAACTTCTGGAACTCCACCTTCGCTATGCAAAAATACCGGAGTAACTGGTGATTCCGTAGAGCCAATATTAAACCCACGGCTACGAAGACCATTTTGCATGGCCGCCACATTCTCCCACAGTTTGGTTCTCAATTCAGGATTCGCTTTCAAAATTTCAAGACGCTTACGTCCTGCCTCAACGTATGGCATAGGTAACGCTTTTGCATAAGTTTGCGAACGCATGTTATACTTAAGGTACATAATGATTTCAGGATCATCAGATGCAATAAATGCACCGATTGCTGCCATTGACTTCGCAAAGGTTGAGAAGTAAAGATCAATTTCTTTTTGAACACCAAGCAGTTCACCTACACCAGCACCGGTTTCACCCATGGTACCAAAGCCATGTGCATCATCAACCAATAAACGGAAATCATATTTTTGCTTCAAATCAGCAATTTCCTTCAGGCTACCTACCTTACCGGACATCCCGAAAACACCCTCTGTTATCACCAAAACGCCTCCACCTTTTTCATTAGCCATTTTCGTGGCGCGTTTCAGGTTTTTCTCCAAGCTTTCCATGTCATTATGGTTAAACTTGTAGTAAGTTCCCAGTTTAGCTTTGTGCAAGCGTATACCATCAATGATACATGCATGCGACTCGGCATCATATACGATAACATCGCGGTGGTCGCAGATACATTCAATGGCAGACATGATCCCCTGATAACCGTAGTTCAGAAGAAACGCGTCCTTTTTACCAACAAATTCTGCCAATTCCTTTTCAAAAGCCTCGTGTTGAGACGAGTTTCCTGACATCATTCTTGCACCCATCGGGTAAGCAAGGCCCCACTTGGCAGCTGCCTCAGCATCCGCTTTCCTAACCTCTGGATGATTTGCCAGGCCCAGGTAATTGTTTAAACTCCAGTTTAGTACTTCACGCCCCATAAAACGCATCCGGGGACCTAATTCGCCTTCCAACATTGGGAATGAAAAATAGTGATGACTATTCAGCATTTTAGCTGGATTGCCTATCGGCCCGGAGTTGTTTAGCAGTTTCTCAAAAATATCCACTTGCTTCTAATTTATTTGGGTAACCAATGATTATTTATGTTAGATTAATGCAAATTTAAAAAAAATTACTTTACCTTAATAATACCTTCGCATTCAAGCATTTCGTAAGTTAATAAAATAATAAAATTTAAGGTCTCAAAAATCATTCCTAAATTCCATACTTTACCACCAACACTCACTTCGTATATGCCCCGGATTAAAAAAATACTGATTGCAAATCGTGGAGAAATTGCACTTCGAATTATGCGTACGGCTCGTGAAATGGGGATTTCTACCGTAGCCATTTTTAGTGAGGCGGACAGAAAATCGCTTCATGTCCGCTATGCTGACGAAGCCGTTTGCGTAGGTCCTCCACCCTCTGCAGAGTCCTATTTGCGGGCAGATAAAATAATTAAAATTTGTAAAGATTTAAATGTCGATGCCATTCACCCTGGCTACGGCTTTCTTTCAGAAAATGCAGACTTTGCAAGAAAGGTTACCGAAGCCGGCATCATCTTTATAGGTCCATCGCCCGAAGCCATTGAAGTAATGGGAAGCAAACTCGCCGCGAAACAAGCCGCGGCAAAGTACAATATTCCCATGGTTCCGGGCACTTCCTCTGCTGTTAACGATCGCAACGAAGCGAAACAACTGGCAGCAAGCATCGGCTATCCGGTATTGATCAAGGCAAGTGCGGGCGGTGGAGGTAAGGGCATGCGGGTGGTAAATAGTGAGGTAGAATTTGATGAGCAAATGGACCGGGCAGTCAGTGAAGCTGTTGCATCTTTTGGGGATGGAGCCGTTTTTATCGAAAAATACATCACTTCGCCCAAACATATAGAAATACAAGTACTTGGCGACCACCATGGTCACATTATACACTTGTTTGAGCGCGAATGTTCTATCCAACGAAGACACCAGAAGGTCATTGAAGAAGCTCCTTCAATTTCGGTCACACCAGAAATACGTAGCGCTATGGGGAAATGTGCGATTGATGTAGCACGGTCCTGCGGTTATTATGGAGCCGGAACCGTCGAATTTATCATGGATGAGAACCGTAATTTTTACTTTCTCGAAATGAATACACGTCTCCAGGTGGAACATCCGGTAACAGAACAAATTACCGGAGTAGATTTGGTTCAGCAGATGATCTATATAGCCGAAGGAAAACCATTGACCATACAACAGGATGAACTTTCGATTAAAGGACATGCCATTGAAGCAAGGGTATACGCCGAAGATGCAACCAACAATTTTTTACCCGACGTGGGCACGCTTCACACCTATAATCGTCCTCAGGGCAATGGGGTACGTGTTGACGATGGGTTTGAACAAGGCATGCAAATCCCAATCTTCTATGACCCTATGATTGCCAAACTAATCACCTATGGGTCCACCAGAGAAGAAGCCATCCATAAAATGGTTCGTTCCATTGATGAGTATACAATTAACGGCGTTCAAACCACACTTCCATTTTGTCGCTTTGTAATGAAACACCAAGCCTTTATAGATGGAGATTTTGACACCAATTTTGTTAATCATCATTTTGTTCCAGAAAACCTCTCAGAAAAACGCACGCCGGATGAGGAAATCATTGCAGCTCTACTTAGTGCACAATTATTAACGATGGCTCAGCCCAATACGATTCCTAGCGCTGATATTCAAGCAGAAAACACTTCTAGATGGACGTCAAGAAGGCGCTAAGGCCGTGAAAAACCTGAACTTTCCTTAGGATTCTTTCGGACAATTTCCTACTTTTGCGGTCTTAATTTTTTGCAATTTCGAAAAATTTTGTATTAATCGTAAAAAGTTAGGTATAAATCCAAGTATCTCGACTGTATTTTTATATTTGCTAAAATGAAACCAGTTGGCTTATAAATGCCTATATTTCGATACAGCAGGATATTAGATAACCAATATTTTTGTCAAATACTGACCATCCCAAAGGTCCAAACGACTATCGACTTTCACTGAATAACCAGCTATGAAGCTATCAGAATTTAAATTTGACTTACCTCAAAGCCTTGTTGCACTTCATCCTTCCGATCGTGGCGAATCTCGTCTGATGGTTGTACATCGTAAAACCGGTGAGATTGAACACAAAATGTTTGCCGATCTGATCAATTATTTTGATGACGGTGACGTTATGGCCATTAACGACACAAAGGTTTTCCCTGCTCGTTTGTACGGACAAAAAGAGAAAACAGGCGCTAAAATTGAAGTTTTTCTGTTGCGTGAACTGAACCGCGAAATGCGTTTATGGGATGTACTTGTAGATCCTGCACGCAAAATCCGAGTTGGAAACAAATTATATTTTGGTGACAGTGATCTTGTCGCAGAAGTGATCGACAATACTACTTCACGTGGACGTACGATTCGTTTCCTATACGATGGAGATAATGACGAATTCATGAAATTGGTAGATGAACTGGGAGAAACACCACTTCCTCCGGAAATCATTTCTCGTCGTAAAGTAGAAAGTGCTGACCGTGAGCGTTTTCAAACCATATTTGCGGAGCACGTAGGTGCTGTTGCTGCCCCAACTGCCGGCTTGCACTTTACAAAAGCCATGATGAAACGCCTTGAGATTAAAGGTGTGAATTTTGCCCCTGTAACATTGCACGTAGGGCTGGGTACTTTCAGGACCGTAGACGTGGAAGATCTTACAAAGCACAAGACAGATTCCGAAAATTATAAAATTACCCAGGCAAGTGCGGATATTGTGAATCAATCGATTGACAAGAAAAAACGTGTTTGCGCTGTGGGAACTACCTCTTTGAAAGCCATTGAGTCCTCAGTTTCAGCAAGTGGTCATTTAAAGGCCGTTGAAGGCTGGACTGATAAGTTTGTTTTCCCTCCATACGATTTCAAAATCGCGAATGCGATGCTATCTAATTTCCAGCTGCCCGAATCTATTTTGTTGATGTCGGCGTGTGCTTTTGGAGGTTTTGAGCTAGTGATGAAAGCTTACGATATCGCTATTAAAGAAAAATATAAATTCTTTACTTACGGTGATGCGATGCTGATCATCTAATATTACTTCGGAATAACATATTTTTGTCACTTACCTGCGGCTCTGCCTCAACGGTAAGTGACTTTTTTTTGACCCCATAGAATCATTCATGAAAGAGTATGTAATTATTGTAGCGGGTGGTACTGGCTCCCGCATGAAAAGCGATATACCCAAACAGTTTATCGCCATCAACGGTTTGCCTATTCTAATGCATACCCTGCTTGCATTTGAAAAATACTCGCCATCCATTTCCATTGTACTTGTCCTACCTGCCGATCAGATCTCCCTATGGCAAAACCTGTGTGAACAATATAAGTTTGAAGTCAACTATCGGCTTGTTACGGGTGGCGAAACGCGTTTTCACTCGGTACAAAATGGATTAAATACCATTACTGAAATGTCGGCCCTCGTTGCGGTACACGACGGCGTGAGGCCTGTTATTGATCAAAAAACCATTGCGACTGGCTTTGCCAAGGCTGCTGCATCAGGAACTGCGGTTGTGGCGGTATCATTGAAAGATTCTATACGTTCAGGGGATACCCATGGTAATAGCTTGGCGCTAGACCGATCTCAATTCCGTTTGATACAAACCCCACAAACCTTTCGCCTGGACTGGATGCAAAAGGCATTCGCTTTACCCTATCAGTCTACATTTACCGATTGTGCCAGCGTATTGGAAGCGGCAGGATACCCGATAAACCTTGTCGAAGGATCTTACGAAAACATAAAAATTACTACACCGGAAGATTTGAAATGGGCTGAAATTTATCTCAAATAAAGACCTTTTCCGCTTGGCAATATGACGTTTCAGGATGTATTAAATCTGCGACTAGCTAGTCAAAATATTACAGAAAAAAACGCCTATACACCTGCTCAGGTTGTACAAGCGCTGGGGGCGGTTCAGGCTCAGGACTACGCCGGATCATTATGGTCTATCGCCCTCCGATCAAAAGATACATATCAAACAGCAGTAGAACAGGCTATCGCCGACCGTACCATAGTTCGGACCTGGCCTATGCGCGGTACGCTTCATTTTGTTGCGGCTGACGATGTGCGCTGGATGCTCTCCTTATTGACGCCTCGGGTTCGTTCAGGCATGGAAAGACGCCAAAAAGAACTTGGCTTAGATCGTAATGTGCTGAACAAATGTCAGGATGTATTACTGGAAGCTTTGAACGGTGGGAAGCAATTAATGCGCAATGAGGTATATACAATTTTGGAAAATAAGGGTATCACTACTACCGCACAAAGGGGAATTCACATCATTAATCACCTGGCTCAAACACAGGTTTTGTGTCACGGCTGTCACAACGACAAGCAGCCTACATACGTACTGCTCGATCACTGGATACCTCCATCGAAAACTTTGACACCCGAAGAAGCACTGGCTGAAATTACTCTACGCTATTTTACAAGCCACGGACCGGCAACGATACAGGATTTTGTTTGGTGGACAGGCCTTAAAGTAAGTGATGCTCGTATAGGAATAGCCTCGGTGGCTCAACACCTCATCAATTCAGAAATCGACAATAAGGTATATTGGTATGCACCTGGGCTTCGAGATATGAAACCATCCAAAACAACCTTCTTGCTGTCCGGATTTGATGAATATATACTGGGCTATACAGATAGAACACTTATGGTCGACAAAATGCATCTCCCAAAACTTGTTCCCGGCAACAATGGGATGTTTATGCCACCCGTAGTAATTAATGGAAAAGTGGAAGCACTTTGGAAAAGAACTATCAAAAAGGAGCGGGTTATCATCAGCCTATTCCCATTCCATAAGCTTTCAAATTCTACCTTGGATAAAGTTGTGCGTGCCGCACAACCCTATGGAAAGTACCTTGAAATGCCCGTTGATGTTCAAATGTAATACATCGTACTTATGAAGCCTCATAACCACTGATCAAACCAATCAAATGCGTCGGCCTGCATTTTTCGATCAAATTTATGGGGACCATCATAAAACCTGGCCTGATACTTATTTACTGCTCCTCCCTTAGCATAAACTTCTCTCAAAATCTCGTCTGCCTTCTTCATTTCGGAAAGCGTATACAGTTCGTCCTGATTATTGTTTAATACCAAAGTGGGCAAAGGAAGCCGTAATCCTAGAATTTCCGGGAAGTCCATATACCTAGGCAGAAGAGGCGTATAGGTCATCCAGGTATGTGTAAAAGATTTATTGAGCAGAAAATCATTCCACGTACTCATGAAACCTACACATACAGCGCACTTAATCCGACTGTCGAGCCCCGCCAGATAAACCGTTCGCAACCCTCCCCCTGAAAGACCTCCACACCCTATCCGTTCCGGATCTACTTCTTTTCTTGCACTCAAGATCGACAAAGCCACCTGATCTTCGGCTAAAAATACGCCGGGCCACGTGGTTCCCGCACAAAATAACGATTTAGACATCACAGCCTCATGTTCGCTGGACCACGCATTATAGGCTTCTATATTTTCAATCTTTTCCGGATCTGCATCCGACTTCCCAGCTGTTTTCAATGGGCCATAATCAAGACCTTCCACATCTTCGTAAAAAACCCGTCGGCTTCCAAATGCAAATGCATCAGCTACCAAGACCACATAGCCACGTTTGGCAACCTCATTAGCCCAGGCTTTTCCTTCATAATCGGTTGCCTGATGTTCTTTTAACAGTGGATGTTGATCTTCCGAAGTTTTCACAATTTTGCGATAACCGAAATACTTTTTCCCGGCGTGATCATGTAATGCCAGTATAGCCGGCAATCGTTTTGTAACACCCTTCGGCTTTAATAGTACCGCTTTGGTACGACGACCGTATGGTAATTGCCACGAAAGCTCCTCAATCTCCAAACCATCGAATTCATATCTTTTTTCTATTGTGACTGTCGGGACATCTTCTATGGTAGGACTGGCTAGCAATTCCTTTACCTTTTGAACGGCAGTGATTTTCCATGTAGATGAATCCACCCATTTACTATTTCGAAAAGATAGATCCTGAGGTGCCTTCACAAGCGATGCAGCCCATGGCCCATAACCTCCGATGATACTTTTACCTTCTTTCATGTCAGCTAAAAAATTTGTGCTTTCATCTAACGGAACTGTTGATATAGATATCCTATCCAAAGTTGGCACCAGGGACATCAAAATAGACGATTTGATAAAATTTCTTCTGGCATTAAAAGACTTATCTTCCATTGGAATAGTCATTTACTATACCCTGACAAAAATTTTGTTTCGATATAAAAAATAAAGAAACAGCCACACGATCAGCAACGCTCCAAGCGCATTGAATACATCCAACCACTTCTCTCCGAAATGCTTATATATCCCCTCGAAAAGCAGTTTGGAAGACCTATTCAGGTCGACAAAGCGCATCACCAAATATATCACCAGCGAGTTTAAACCGATAACCCTGAAAAAGAATGCCCAGCGCTGATAGCCCAGCACGTCAATTATCCAGTAAAAAACCATCAGAAAAAGAAAAGACATTCCGGCCGTAAGACATATGAATGAACTCGACCAAAGATGTTTATTGATAGGAAATAAAACATCCCAAGCTAAGCCCAGTATCACCAAAGTGATACCACCTATGCCTAACCACTTCATTTTATTAAATACGGATGTATTGTGCTTTAATAAATCGCCTGACAACGACCCAAAAATGGTGAGACAAATGGCTGGAAATTGGGGTAAAAAAGCAAGTTCATCATAGGTTTCTTGCTTCAAGATTCCGGGCATAAAATTCCGGTCAATCCACCCAACCAGATTACCTTCAAATGAAAAATCACCTGCAGAAAAACCAGGGGCAGGAACCAGCAATAGTGTTAGGTAGTATAAGACTAAAATCGAAAATGCTATTCCCATGCGTACCCGCCATGAAAAATACAAATATAGGATCGCTACGACAAAGGTGGCTAAACCAATACGTCCTAGTACAGTTCCATAGCGTATATGCGCCGGATCAAAAAAATCTACCGGCGCATTTTTATCCAGGATACCCAAAAACATCAGAATCAACATGCGGGTAAACACCTTTTTGATCAGCTCTGATTTCTCAATTCCGGAGGATACTCCCCTGCCCAGACTAAAAGACAGAGACGTTCCTGCCAAAAACAAAAACAGGGGAAAGATAAAGTCATAAAAGGTAAAACCATGCCAAGGCGGATGCTCCAATTGCGCCGAAATAGCATCAACAGCTCCTATGCCGGTCTTTCCTCCAAGCAGATGTATAAATGCTCCACCTCCTGAAATCATCAACATATCAAAACCACGAAGGGCATCAATAGATGCCAATCGCCCCGATGTAGTATTGGCGTTACTAGTCATGTTCTGTATCGTAGTGAATTTCCAAATAAAAGCATCTGGTCTCCATTTTCTAACCCCACCACTCTAAACTACGCAGATACCTTCTTCCGGGAGTTTTTATGATTGCAACAGTTCATCAAGAGAAAGAAGCTTCGACGAATTTTTATCCAGAAAGAATTGGCAATTGGGATGGTTCTGTAAAATACTTGCCGGGAATAAATTGCTTATCTCCTGGGTTAACGAATTTTTAACAGCTACGGCCTTTCTTTCATCCTGTACAGAACAAATTATATGTTTTGATTTCATAATCTGCCGTACCGACATACTGATGGCCTGAGTAGGAACACTCTCTAAATTAGGGAACCATCCCTCGTTCATCTGCTGGTTGCGGCACGGCTCATCCAAATTGACGATCAAATATGGCTTCTCCGTTTCAAAATCTGCCGGAGGATCGTTGAAAGCGAGATGCCCATTTTCACCAATACCCACCAACGCTACATCAATCGGGTGCTGGGCAATAGCTAAACCTAACTTCTCTATTTCTTCCTCAGCATCTGTTTCACCATTGATCAGGAAAACTTTGGCCAAAGCAGGTACTTTAGCTAAAAATCTTTCCATCAGATATTTCCTAAAACTGGCAGGATGGGTTACCGATAAGCCTATATATTCATCCAAATGAAACATCGTAACCTTAGACCAGTCGATTCCCTCCTCAGCTATGAGTTGATTTAGCGTTTCAAACTGGCTGGTTCCCGTTGCCAAAATAATATTTGCATATCCTTTTTCCGAGATAGCCCGTCTAATCGAATCAGCACAAACCGCTCCTGACAATTTACCTATTTCTTTATCGTTTTCTACTACTGTTAATTTCATTTAATCATTCAGTTATACTTCGTAAATCAATTTAAGATCTGACCTTGGTATTCCCACCCTCAGACAGCGTTATATCAACAGGCTTATTGGTTTTCCAGGCACCTCCGGTAAAGTCAGGAATATCCACAGATGATGACCTACTCCCCACCGATTTCACAGTTAATGGAACAATTGAGCTCCAAGATGCCGCATCATATACATCCTGATCCAACGGCAACCCGTTTCGCAGACAGTCTATCAGCCTCCAATCCATCAGAAAATCCATTCCTCCATGACCTCCAACTTTTTTGGCAAGCTCCCCAATTCGCTTTACAATTTCCGGCTTATACTGTTCTTCCAGTTTTTTATACTCCTCTTCCGATATCCACTCATGCCCCGTGGCTATACGCCCGTGTTCAGTTTTTTCAACCAATGGGTATTTTTGAGCCATTCCTTTGGTTCCGCTAATCAGATGCAAGCGAGAGTACGGCCGCGGCGAAGTTACGTCATGTTGAAGCATGATCGTCTTTCCTTTATTTGTTTTAATTACTGTCGTATTCATGTTACCTCTGAAAGACTTTCCGGCAAATTCTTTAAAATCGGGATCTTCCGCAGCCAACTTATGCGCACGTGTGCCTAACATAAAATCGTTACTAGACATCGACACAAGATAGTCCATTTTATCACCCCGGTTAATATCCATCACCTGTGCAATAGGACCAAGCCCGTGCATCGGATACAAGTTACCACTACGTACATTTTCACGCAGTCGCCAGTTGTCATAACGCTTCGACTTATCAAAGAATGAGTCATATAAATCGTGAATATAGGCTCCCTCGGTATGTACAATTTCACCAAAGTAACCTTGTCGAGCCATATTCAACGTTAACAACTCAAAGAAGTCGTAACAACAGTTTTCAAGCATCATACAATGCTTTTTTGTTTTTTCTGACATCTTCACCAGTTTCCAGCAATCCTCCAAAGTTGTTGCCGCCGGAATTTCGACCGCTACGTGCTTACCCTGCTCCATCGCATAAAGCGCCATAGGCGTATGTAGGCTCCAAGGTGTGCAAATGTAAATCAGATCAATATCCTTTCTTTCACAAACCTTCTTCCATTCATCCTTTGAGCCTGAATACAGGTCCGGCTTATGTGGAGTTCCTTCGAATGTTTTAAGCGCTTTGGTAACACTTTCCTTACGAATGTCACACAATGCTTTCACATCTACATTCTCCAGGTGAATTATTCGTTTCACAGCTCCACCCCCACGATTTCCCAGTCCCAGATAGCCAATACGAACTGTGTCAATTTTTGGCGCCCTATATCCCGACATATTAAATACCGGAGGACTAAATGATTCAACCGTTGTTTGCGGCGAAAGACGATTTTCAGTGGGTTTAAATCCACTCCCCATCATGCCTATCCCACCCAAGCCAGTTAATTTCAAAAAATCTCGCTTCTTCATTGCTATCAAGTCATTTAATGTTCTCATGGGTGTGTCTTCTCGTCCCAACCAGCAACGATATATACTAAACGCAAGCGTGAGGGCTGGAACGAAGAACAAAAACTGACCTTCCTGCTCAAAATAATTGAGCACTCTGTTCAACAAACTCAGATTCGTGGAAAACGATTATCTGAGTTTGTCAACAGAGTCATTATTAAGAGATTTAGGAACAGTAGTTCAGAAAAAAGATGCATATTATTATGTACAACACAATACACACCATATTTTCTTTCTATAAAAGCAATTTATATAGAACATTCACATGATGTAACTAAAATTCAGAAAATAAAAGCGAGAACGTTACCGTTAACGTTCTCGAAAAGTGTTATACTGCGATGAGGTTATGCACAGGTCCATTCCAGCTATTCTTTAAACCTTTCTATATTTCTAAAATTTGTATACATGTCACGCAAATTCAGTACTATCAAGGACATTGCCAGGGCTTTAAATATCTCGGTTGCGACCGTTTCCCGGGCCATGCGCGATACGTACGATGTGAGCAAGGAAACTCGTCAAAGGGTGCTGGACATGGCATCTCAACTCAATTATAGGCCCAACTCCAATGCCCAGGGCCTCGTTAAAAGAAGTACACATAACATTGGGGTTATCATTCCTGCTATAACCAATTATTATTTTTCGACCGTTATAACCGGAATCCAGGAAGTTGCGCAAAAAAATGGGTTCAACATCATTCTCTTTCTAACCAACGATTCTCCTGAACAAGAATCGGAGTTAGTGAATGAACTCTCATTGAGTAACCTCGATGGACTCCTCGCCTGTGTTTCTTCTCATACAAATTCCTGCATGCATTTTCAGGAAGTTATTGATGAAGGCCTTCCGGTGGTTTTCTTTGATCGTGTAGCAGGTGGCCCAGAGACGTCAAAAGTAATGCAAGATGATTACAATGGCGCTTATATAGCAGTAGAATACTTAATAAAGCAGGGATACAAGAATATTGCCCATATAACCGGCCCTAAAAACCTCCTGTTTACCGAAAACAGACTAAAGGGTTACCAAGATGCCTTAACCCACCACAGCATGCCCCTAAAAGATGAAATGATCGTCTTTTCCGGTTTTTCGCAGGCATCCGGCAAAGACGACACCCTGAGACTCTTTAAAAACACAACAAATAGTCCCGATGCCATTTTTGCTGTTAATGATCGCAAAGCAATTGGTGCGATACTAGCGCTGAAAGAATTGAATATAGCCATAGGCAAGGAAGTGGGTGTTATTGGTTTTACCAATGATCCAATGTGTGAAATAATAACACCAACTCTATCCACTGTGGCTGAACCAGCCTATCAAATCGGACAAATTAGTTGTGAGTTACTGATTAAACACATCAAAAAGGATAATTTTCCAGCCGAACAGGTCATACTTTCATGTGAATTGATTGAGAGGGAATCGAGTTGTAAAATGTAGCTTTATCCTGATTTTCTCAGGTTCGGATTGTGAATGTAAAACTTCAGAACGAAACGGTAATATATGGTTTTAATGACTTTGCCGAGTTTTTGAACACCATTTAAATGAGGGAATCTAAGATTGACCCCATACATCATGTTTCCGATTCGGGTGGAGATCAATTCTATAAAATTCATCTTTGCCCGCTGTTCTGGTGCGGTCGACAGTATGCCTCTGGGTCTCACAGCCAAGCCAGCCTCAATGGCATACAACCCGAATTGTCTGAGAAGTAAGCATCCGTAGTCAAACAATCCTTCCTTGCGTTCTTGTACGGCTATATCCCTGGCTTCTTTCCAAACTGATTCATCTGCTTTTTTATTGATTAGGGCTACATCTACAATCCAATTAAGGTTATCTCTATTTTGCGATTCCACGGCATGAACAACAATCATAAAAAGCTCGTAAGCCAGACGAGGTCTTTTACCATTTTGAATCTCTTTATAGGGCACCGTATTACGCCATAGTGCCTCTGTAAATGCTGTTGAATACCAATATCCTGCCCTCCAATGCAGATCCAGCTGACTTCCATTGCCCGTATGTTGACAGGTAATGGCATGAACGAAATCAAAAAAAACGCCAGGTCGCCTTTTTAAATTCGTCTGTAAACTTTTGTTGGCTAAGTAATTTAGGTTTTCTATTACCAGAACGGCCTGATCTAAATCCGAACGATGAATTAATAAATCAAAATCCGCCATTGGGCGAAGAACATTTTGCTCATAATGCGATCGGATAGAAGCCCCTTTAATAACCACAACTGCTATACCCGCCTCAACCAGTGCTGCATGCAAAATTGTAAGTTCATGAGAAATGTGTTGTGTCCTTAGCCACCAGTGTTTGTAAATTATTTTAATTCGTTTCTCATGTATACTAGTAATCCCATCTTGTTGATTTCTATAATAAAAATACGGAATGAGCCTGGATGAGCTAAAATCAAGATCGTCTATCACCACCTCCTGTTCCCACAATCGAACTGCCTTCTCACGATCGTCTTTATTGCTTGCCAAACAAGCTGTGAGCATAAATTGCTGGGCGCGGGTCAGGTTATCTATCATTTCAAAATTCTTTAATTTCGTCTGCAATACTTTCAAAACCTGTTTGATGACTAATAATAATGATGATGATCGTCGTTTCTTTGATCTTCACGATTTCATTTTTAATTTCTTCAATGGCAAGTTCGTCCAAATGATTTAAGGGTTCATCCATAATTAATATATCGGAAGAACGTAAAAGCTCACGTATAAGGGCTACACGTTTTCCTTCTCCACCTGATAGGCCTTCGCCTCTTTCACCCAATAGACGATCTGGCTGATGCCCCTTAGGCAACAAGCGCAACAACCAGCTTGCATTCAAAAAACCCCATGCGATTGCTGGTTTAGGATGTCCAAACAGTGCATTCTCTTTGATCGTCCCCATAAAAATGGGCGAGTCTTGATTTAAAAATCCAAACCGATGTCTCAGGGAACGTAATACGTCCCACCTCTGCATTTTCCCATTGATACACAAAGTCCCTTCCTGAGGTTCTATCAACCCTATCAATATATGCGCAGCAGTCGATTTACCACTCCCATTCTTGCCTCGCCAAAGATATATTTTACCAGTTTGAAGGGTTATTTCCAAGTCGTTTAGTACCGCCTTATTCTCATAGCCAAACTTTAATCCGGTTATTGTAACATTGCTAACAGGAGTTATCTCATCAACAGAGTTTAAAACAGCGCTCTCCTCATCTCTCATACTGAAAAAATCCCTTAGTGTAATAAGAGATTCCTGCGCTTCAACGAGAGAGTTTAAACCAGTAGGAATCAACATCACATAGCCTTGCACCAAGGTTACAATTAACAATACTAAAAATAAATCTTCAAGATTAACAAACCCGCTCCGAACCCAATAGACTCCAACTACGAACACCAGTATACGCACTATACTTGAAAGTAACTGATTTACATTTCGCCACTTCGACTGCTCTTTGAGCAATTGCGTATTAACATCTAAAAATGAAGCAGAATGCTCCAAATTGGCATCAGCTGATTGTTCCAAACCTCTGCCCATCTTGATTAAATCAAACTGATCAACACATTTTGAGACCCATTGATGCTGATTTCGCCAGGCATGGTGAAATTTTTTGATATACGGTCTTGTCGATACAGAAGATATATAATAGCCCACGCCCATCACCAAAAAACCACTTATACAAAGCAGAAATAAAGGCATACTGATGTAAATAATAGCCATACTGAGAATACCTGCAATGAAGCTATTGATAATCAGCGATTCCAAAATAGCCATTAACCCAGCTCGGACTCGCCAGGCTTCTACCATGAGCATGTCAAAATAGTAGACCCTGTTTTTACTGTGAAAAGTTAGCCAATCTAACGAATTCATCTTTTTCCAGATGCGATCAATCAAATCAAGGGTGTCGTCAAGGAACCGGCTATGAACGATTTTCC
>CALGRQ010000424.1 GCA_937880795.1 uncultured Dyadobacter sp.
GACTCGCCAATCGCAATCCGTTGGGATCGGGCGCTGGTTATGGCTCGTCTTTCCCATTAAACCGTACGCTTACTACCGAATTGTTAGGCTTTGAAGGCCTGCATCACAATGTGGTATATGCACAAATGAGTCGGGGTAGAACCGAACAAGCGGCCCTGACAGCTATATCGTCGTTAGCTGCTACAGTATCTCGTTTGGCGATGGATGTTTGCCTATACAACAGTCAGAATTTCAGTTTCATCACGCTCCCTGACGACCTTACCACGGGAAGCAGCATCATGCCACATAAAAAGAATCCTGATGTGGCAGAATTATTGCGGGCAAAAACAAACCGCATGAAAGCGCTTCCAATGGAAATTACCATGGTGCTGAGCAACCTACCGTCAGGTTACCATAGAGACATGCAGCTGTTAAAAGAGATTTTAATGCCTGCATTTGACGAAATACTAGACTGCTTGGATATTGCTGCGTTCATGCTCGAAAATCTAAAAGTAAAGCCGAATTTACTTGATGACCCCAAGTATGATCTACTATTCAGCGTAGAACGCGTAAATGAACTCGTGATTAATGGAGTTCCATTCAGAGACGCCTACCGCCAGGTTGGTGCCGAAATTGGCGATGGTAGCTATGTAGCACCAAGAGAATTAAAGCACACGCATGAAGGAAGTATTGGCAACCTTCAAAATCAAGAGATTGAAGCGCGTATGGCTCAAGAAATTGCTGGCTTTGGTTTTGAAGGTGTTCGCACAAAATTGTCTCAACTTTTGGAGGCATAGCAGGCGTAAGCTACCAATTCGAAATTTCATCCTGATATAATATTCTTATAAAAAGGAAAGTCCGGAATTATAGCCTAAGCTACAAATCCGGACTTTCCTTTTTATCATATGCTACACCTTAGTGTTTAGCCCACCACAATGGCGTAAGTACAGCATCCTCACCACCAAGAAGTCCTTTTGCTTTTTCATATCCCGCAGGATTGCTGTTCTGCAAGCTTGAAGGGTATTTCAAACGCTGCGGGAAGAATTTAATGCTACTTGTCATATAATTTGACGATGTAAGCGCTGGCAAATTCGGCAAAGGAATTTCAACCGCTGGGTTTTCAAAGAAAGGCAATCCTAGCCTTCTGTGATCAGACCAGGTC
Organism: uncultured Dyadobacter sp.; assembly: GCA_937880795.1. GTDB lineage: Bacteria > Bacteroidota > Bacteroidia > Cytophagales > Spirosomataceae > Dyadobacter. The sequence continues at coordinate 1,142 of CALGRQ010000424.1, forward strand.
TCCAAAGGAAGCCATGGCGTTTGAGCGATAAATTTCTGTGTAATGATTTTGGTCAGACGATCATTCTTAACAGCTCCTGCTTTATACAATTCATTTTTAGGATAAATCGCATTCATGGTTCCAGCTGCATTGGTATAGCCATCGGCATAATTCATCACACGCGAAGCAGGAGGTTCGGCAACATGATCCCAGCTTACGGATGTACCTGCTCTGTTATAACTTACCGAATTTAAGTATGTGCTCAAACGAGTACCTACCCCACCTACATAATCAAAGCTTGCTTTAATACCGGCCTCATATGCTTCCTTGGCTGGAGTGGGTACAGTCCACCCGCGCACCCCTGCTTCTGCAATCAGGAAATAAGTTTCCCACGGCCCGAAAAACACGCGTTTGTTTAAGCTGTTTCTATAACGCTGAGCCAAACGAGGGTTTGTTCCCGAGAATGTATACACCTGATTTTGAGACCCCTTGTTACCCCATGCGCCCAAAGAACCTGCGTTCCAAGTATTTTTGGCTTCAATTTGTTTCACCGATTTTCCGGCAGCATCCAGCAAATCGCGTTTCGTCACAGATGGGTCCGTTGCATAAGTAGGATAATTGCTAAAGTCAGCATTGGTAAAATCACCAGGAATTATAAACGTTTTATAAGCACGAGGATCGATGACATCATGAAGACCATCAAACCAGAACCCCGCACCAGGGTCATTCGTCATGGTCGTGATATGATTAGCAAATTTCAATCCCATCCAATTCGCAGGCTTTATAGCTGCATGAAAAGAGGCAGGAAGCTGATCTTTTGAAGAGATGCCGCCCAATCCAATGTACAGGTTATTTAAAGTTGCAGAAAGCAATTGTGCGTTCCATTCGCGACTCATTACCCCTGTTAAAGCATCCCAACCCGGCTTTTCCTGAATTTGGAACATTGTACTCGCATCGGTTATGATGTTACCTTTCACGGCATCTTCAAATTCTTCCTTGGCTTTTGCCGGATCAACTTCCGATAACCTCATGGATAAACGTAGCCTCATGGAATTAGCATAGCTTTTCCATTTCGCATAATCATACCCATAAGCTGCATCCAGTTTTTTTATGTTATCTGGCACTTTTACACTTGGATCAATAGCCGCCGAAGCTTCTTTCAATTCTTTGAGCAAGAAATAGTACACAGTTTTTAAATCAGCAAACTCAGGATTCACCCCTTGAAAAGCTTCAATGGGTATAGGTCCAAAGTTATCCGCCAACTCACTCATCAGGTATACGCGCCAAATGCGCGCAGCCTGTAATGAATTGTTGGTATACGGTTTCTGAGTTCCTGCCTCCATTTGACTTTTGGCAGTCTGAACAGCCATATTCGCGGAGTTCAACCACTTGGACATATAGCCCCCTCCATAGTAATCACTAGACCAACCATCATCGGCAATACCAGTTGCAATACCATTGCTACGTTGCTGGCGGCCTGCTGTTTTCCAATACAATACAAAAGCACGTTCCGCAACGTGAGGATCTTGCTGTGCATCAATCATGGATCCATTCAGGAAATATTCAACCTGAACCTGATCGATGTTTGCCGCTTTGGGATCAATATTTATTTCTTCAAAATTGGAACAGGAGAACGTCAACGCACTTCCTATCGTAAGAAATAAGAGTTTTTTCGTTATATTTTTCATAGTAATGTCATCAATAAATTAGAATCCTACAGACAAATTGAACATAATCGTACGTGAGGTTGGAGGACTTGAGTTTTCAAATCCAACAGCATTCGTACCTGTCGCAAATACTGACTCAGGATCAATACCATTCAAGTGGCTAGATATCATCCATACGTTATTACATGACACACCTACTCTGGCTTTCTGGAATGGAGTTTTCGTCAACAGCTTGCTCGGCAAATTATAGTTCAATTGAACATTCCGTAGCCTCACGTTAGAAGCATCATATACATTGGCCTCCACAACTCCCAGGTTTCCAATTGTTGTAATGGTCTCCCAGTAACGCTGTGTAGTAATTTCTTTAGTATTTTGGGTATAGCCATCTTCTGCATTACCAATAACACCATCCAGGATCATCATATTACGTTCACCTCCCGGAGCTGTAATCGCTGCATTTCCTGCTTGCTGCATCGCTTTGTTTGTACCTGAGTAGATTTGTCCACCAAAACGCGCATCTACCAAGAAACTAAATTGCAATCCTTTATACAGGAAAGTATTCGTTATACCCAATAGGCCTGTTGCCTGCTGATTACCCAATCTGAACAATTCAGAATCAGCCTGAGGATAACCATCTGCATTTAAAATCAATTTGCCATGGTGGGGACTATTGACATCTTCAACGCGGCGATATTTAGTACCGTATATCTCTCCGTATTTCTGACCCGTAATCGCCAATACCTGTAGATTATCAAAACCACCAATTCCGTAACGCGTAATTTCATTTCCTAACAGATCCTCAATCGTGTTCTTATTTTTAGAATAATTCACGTTCACGCCCCACGATAATCCCTCAGGATTTTCTATAACACGAGCATCGGCCATTAACTCTATACCTGTATTCTGAATATCCCCAGCATTAATTTTGCGAGAAGAGTATCCGCTCAACGGATCCATTGGAATGTTGATCAATTGACGGGTTGCGTTTGACTTATACCAGGCAACATCTAATCCCAAACGATTTTTAAAGAATCGAACTTCTGCACCAACTTCGAGCGATTTAATCAATTCGTTGCGCACATTGGGGTCAAATAAAATACTATTTCTTCCTGCGGTGGTATTTCCGTTAGGGTCTTTACCGATGGTATAGGTATTGTACAATTGATAGGGCGACAAATCATTCCCTACTTGAGCCATAGATGCTCTCACTTTACCATACGTTACCCAAGCTGGAATACTCCCACCTTCGGCCTGAATCATGTCTGTCACCACCAACGAAGTGCTAATGGATGGGTATAGGAATGAACGATTCGCTTTACTCAACGTCGATGACCAATCATTACGCAGCGTTGCATCTACAAACCAATAGTTGTCATAGCTCAACTGTACCGTTCCATAAATAGAGTTGATTCGCTTGTGATTAAGACCTTCACTAACCGTTGCAGGGCTTTTCCCGTTATTTAAAGAGAACAAATCAGGCACTTCCAATTCGCCGGAACTTCCATTTAGCCATGTTTTCTTTTGATTCATCAGGTTACCTCCCAAAGAGGCTGCTCCACCAAATTTGCCAAACAAACCATCTTTTCTTGCGCTGATAAGAGCACTATAGTTGGTTTCACTGAAATTCTCTTTCCCCATTGAGTATCTTCCGTTAGCAACGATTGGGCTGCCCGCATACAGGAATGATTCGGTGTTGGTAGAGTACAAATCGCCCCCTGCCTTGACCTCTGCATTAAGCCAGCTGTTGAACTCATATTTAAGAGACGCATTCAGTAAAAACCGATCTCTCACATCCTGGTTGGTATTGTATCTATAATTCCAGTACGGGTTCACCGCATTGCCAGAACCATACCAAAGCATGTTACGTGTTTGCGGATTTCTCGCAGATTCGAATCCCGTATATCCATCGAACGGGGTAGCAAATACATCGTGTTAAACGAGTTCGAACTATTCACCCCACTCAAAGGGCGGTTTTTAACATTGGAATTAACATATTGAATCTTTGTATCAATCGTCCACTTATCGCTTGGACCAAACTTAGAAACTGCACGAGCTAGTAAATTAGCACGCTTTAAAGTCGACCCCGGGATTTTACTTTTGTCATCCAAAAAGGTAATGGACGAGTATATAGAAGTGGAGTTAATTTGCTGTTGAAACGAAAGACTTTGATTAACGCTTACTCCCGTTTTAAAAAAGTTACCGATGTTATCATAACTTCTCATAGCCACACTCGTGCTGTCCCAATTTTTAACAGTCTGTCCGGCTATTTTGGGTCCCCAGCTTGTCGTTCCGGCATTGTTGTAAATGTTATCACTTCCTTGTCCAAAAGAATTCTGAAGGTCTGGGGTCATAAAAATGGTTTCCAACCCAACTGTATTCGAGTAAGTTATACCCAATCCTTTTTGTTTCTTCCCAGTTTTGGTTGTAATTAAAATTACCCCGTTACCAGCGCGAGAACCATACAATGCCGCAGCAGAGGCACCTTTAAGAACCGACATAGATTCTATATCATCCGGGTTAATATCACCCATACCATTTCCTCTGTCCGTTGACGGATTCCAGTAGTCGTTGTTAGACGCCCCTGTAAAGTTGTCCAACGGGATCCCATCCACTACGATCAAAGGCTGGTTATCACCTGTAAGAGAGTTATTACCTCTCAGAACAATTTTTGAAGAACTCGCAGGACCATTACTGGAACGTATTACCTGCAAACCCGACACTTTTCCAGACAATGCATTGGCCAGGTTATTTTCTCTGGCTTCGAGCAATACCTCTCCCTTCACTTCTTGCAAGGCGTAACCCAACGATTTCTTTTCACGTTTAACGCCCAGTGCTGTAACAACAACCTCGTTTAGCTGAGAAGCATCTTCCTCAAGACTGAAACTTACCGCAGAGCTCGCTCCAATAGTGACCTCCTTCGTCTTAAATCCAATAAAGGAAGCAATCAGAACATCGCCCGAAGTTGCGGAAATCGAGTAGGCGCCGGATGCATCCGTAGTAGTACCCGCAGTAGTACCCTTAACCAAGACAGAGACACCGGGAAGGGCTGTCCCATCTGTACCACTCGTGATTTTACCTGATATGGTTTGAGCCAGTACAGGTGAGCTTATCATCAAAAAGACAATAAGTCTGAGTAAAAGATTGTGCATAATGATTCGTTTTGTTAAATAAAAAATCTAACTCATCATTTATAGGCAATATTTATAAAAAGAGAGTTATAAGGTCAAAATTAATAAGTTATTTTAATAATTAACATGTAGTTAATATTGATATAACTAAAACTCTTTCAAAGCAAAAAGGTAGATTCAGAATAAAAGCAATGGAAATACGACTGATTGAATATTTGCTAAAAATAAAATTCTTTCTAAATCGAAAAAGAAGAAATTTTATATAAAATTACAATAAGCCATTTTTTTATAGAAAAAGTATTATTTCTATTAATTTATCCTCCAAACCTCAATTATAACCTATTTGAATAGTTGTAGTGTTCGTGGATCCCTCATGGGTATATCTACCCGCCCAAATAATTACAAAACACAACTACCTCAATATAAAAACGATATAGAAAAACAGCTAACTTTTATATATAGAACATAAAAGCACGGACATCCCACAATTAAACTACACTATAATCACTATACGCAATCAATTCTCTCTGCGCTGTATACATTGGGTTATCCGCTGATGCGCATATACCAAGGCACTCAGAAAACCAGACGATTACTAACTCATAACCGAAGTCGGATTCACAAGTCGCGCTGACAAAGCAGGCATCAAAAAATGGCAAAGCCAGGGAACGCGGATATTCCCTGGCTTCAAGCATCATGAATATATTATTTTTCCAACCAGGTTTTTTTGCTGGTTAAGTCCTGATTTCCGGTTGCATCACGCCAATTTGCTCCATTATAATCTGGCTCTGTGGAGGGATATACAAACCGATGGTAAACCCCAAAATTGGAATCGTAATAAGCGGCATTTACAGCGCTCATTGGGGTAAGATTACCCGTACGGCGTTTTAATGCCCATACATCCCATGGTTGTCTAAAACCATCAATCCACATCTGTGCATATATCTGCTTCAAAGCATTTGCCTCATTTGATATATCAAATGCAATCTTAGGAGAAGTCAATAAAGTATTAATGACAGCCGAAGTCGGCAAGGTTGACGGTTTGGCAACAACCCAATCCGGAGAATCCATGGCCACTTTGGTCCAAAAGTTAACAGATGCAGTGACACCCTTCTCATATTCCGCTTTTGCAGTTACCATGTTTTTTGCAGCACCAAGCCCCGTAGCGAAAACTTCTGCTTTTAATAAGTGTACCTCCGCAGCCGTAAAAATAGGTTCAGGAATGGTGGTTTGGTCTTTCGCGAAATAATAATTTAGAGGAGAATATATATTTCCATCACCCTTTTTTGACCAACTGGTTAGTCGATCGTTGTGATACGGAAGTCCTCCCTCCGGTGTAGTTGTGTTGGTGGGATTTTGTGGATACGCAACCCACTGTCCTGCATTGTTTGGTTCAAAGAAAATTCTACATCTTGGGTCAAAAATACCGCTGCCATCTTTTGCATCAGAAGTTGACATATAGCTCCACATGGTAGTACCCATTCGATGAAACAATCCGGAATTAAATGACCATCTTCTCCCTTCCAATGTTAAGCCCAATGATAGTGGCCAAATGGCAACATCATCACCCTCAACCAAAAGTGGTTTGGTCAACGCTTCCGTTATAACCGGTGTGGCATATGCAGCATCCTTCCCCGATATTGTAAGTGCATACCGAAGTCTCAAGGAATTAGCAAATTTAACCCACTTGGCGATGTCCCCTTTGAGAAAGGTTTCATATGAGCCAATTGCAATTTGATCATTACCAGTATCAAAGTTATCGACGGCCCACTTTAAATCACCAATAACACTTTTAAAAATCTCTGACTGCGTATCATATTTTGACCGATATTTTGAAGATCCCTCAGTTGCAGCACGTCCAGCATCCGAATAAGGCATATCACCAAAAAATTCCGACACCTTGATCGTCTTATAAGCCATTACAGTTTTTGCCATAGCTAAAAGATTTTTGTATCTATCTCGATCCGGACTTTCATCAATTCTCTTTTCAAGCAAGCGATAATTTCCCAAGGCCAAGTAATAATTACTCCAAAGTTCCGATGCAGCATTGGCCATCACATAACCGGAGTTTGATGTCACCATCGCTTGCTGGGTAATCGGGTATATCCAGGAATGATACGTTACCTGCTCTTGCCACCCCAAAACCATAGTAGACACCAACCCGTTATACAACTGTTCAACCGGGGCCGAGACCGCCTTATCCCAAGGTTTATTGATTTCTTCAAACCCGTTCTTGCAAGAACTTGTAAAAAGCACAGCGGCAAGAAACCCGATATATATTATTTTGTGATATTTCATGATCGTCAATTTTTTTAGCTAAAACTATAACTGCGCCTTAATAGAAAAACCATAGGTACGTGTTCCGGGAAATGCCGACCATTGAAGTCCCTGCGTATTCCCAATTCCATTTACTCCCTCAGGATTTAGCCGATCTGGTAAGGTTGTAAAAATGTAAAACAGGTCGCGGCCAATAGCTGAAATGGATAATCCCTGAAATACCTTCGTGCGATTCGCGACAGTTTTAGGAAATGTATAAGTAAGCGAAAGCTCTCGCATTTTTGCCCAAGAATTATTGAAAACAGATGCGCTTCTTGGCATATGAATATCCGACCACCCGCCATACACACTGGCATATTTGAACATATAGTTCACGACGTCCTTATTTTCTGATCCATCTTCAAAGACACCATCCAAAATAACGCCATGATTAGCAGTTGTTTCATCAGGATACGTATAAGGAAGACCTCCGCCATTACGTTCCTTTAATGTTTCAGGCGCAAGTCCGTTACCCATCGCGACAGCATAGTCGGTTGAGTAAATCTGTCCTCCTAACTTGTAGTCAATCAGCGCATAAACACTAAAGTTCTTGTAACGAATATTATTGCTGAAACCTCCGGTTAACTTTGGTGTAGAGTTACCAATTGCAACCGGCGCATCCGTAGTAACATACTTAGTTCCAATCACCTTTTTGCCATCGGCATCCATTATACGCTGAACAATCCGCTTACCATTTGCGTGTATCTTATAATCATAACCATAGATTGTACCATAGTTTTGCCCCACCCGAACTTGTTGTGCAGCACCGTAGGTAATACCAAAAACATCGCCCAAAGGATAGGTTTCAACACCTTCATCCAAACTGATTACTTTATTCTTATTATGAGCCCCATTAAAGGTCATATCCCAGGAAAAATTATTCTGCTTAACAATTGCTCCACGCAGGATAAATTCAAAACCCTGATTCTGTAACTCTCCGGTATTGAACGTAACGCTTTCAACACCCGACGAAACAGGTAATGGAGCGCTAAGAATCTGACTGGTCGAATTGATCTTATAATATGAAAAATCTAATCCAATTCTATTATTAACAAAACCCAACTGAACGCCAAGTTCCAGAGACTTAGATCTTTGAGGCTCTAATGCTAATGGAGGAAGGCTTTTTTGTAAAGTTCTGGTTGGAGATCCTCCAAATGAACCGGCAGTGTAAACATAACTTGTCTTATATGGATCTGTTCCATTGGCGCTCGCTGCATACGCAACTCTTAGCTTACCGAAATCCAACCACGATTTCACAGATTTCATGCCAAATGCTTCAGTAAAAACAAAACTTAGGCTGGCAGATGGATAGAAGAAGGAATTTGTAGCTGTTGGTAAGGTAGAAGACCAGTCATTTCTTCCAGTTATCTGCAGGAAAAGATAATCCTTATACCCCAAGTCAATAATACCATAAGTCGAATTGATTTTACTCTCCTGACGGTATTCCTCAGGCAACCATTTGTTATAATCACTTCCAAGAATGGCAGTTGTATTCCTTAAAAAATACTGAAATGGAACGCCGAAGGGGCCTGGATTCCATTGTTTAGATCCATGATAACGATTATACCAGGAGCTTCCGCCAAGTGTCAAACTACCTGTTAAATCGTTGGTAAATAGGCGATCGGTATGAAGTGTTCCAATCAACTCCGAAGTGATTGTGTAATTTTTGTTAAACTCTAAACCGTATTCTCCCTGTAACCCAGCTGGATCTGTTGGTGTAAATTTCGATTCGAACTCATTGGTATTATAATCAATCCCAGTTCTACCTACCATATTAAACCATGGTGTTACGTCAGCAGTAAGTTTCACGGATCCTAAGAGTTGATCTCTCTGCAAATCCGTATTTTTTTCATAGGTATTCCAGTAAATGTCTTTACCATATCCTCCGTAAGGATAACTCATTGGATAGGTATCATTATTAAACATGTTCTTGGAACCATCTGCATTCCGGAATACATCCTTCTCTATGTTCTTGTAATCGCGGGACATCCCATAGACCATGAATTTAGACCAGCTGTTATTATCTCCAATGTTGGGAGTATTTAAACGATTAAAGCGCGTATAGCTAGACGTTGCTTCTGCCTTTATTTTTTTCGAAATATCGATATTGGATCCCACGTTTACCGTGGTCTGATCAAACTTACTATTCGGCACGATGGCTTTATTATCGCTTCTGCTTAACGAAACGCGAACTGTTCCGAATTCGCCCCCTCCAGAGAAAGAAACATTGTGCGTCGTAGTGTTCCCAGTTCTAAAAAACGATTTTACATTATCAGGATTGGCTTCCCATTTTCTTTTCACACCATCCCACCATGTTATTTCAGTTCCATCCAGTTTGTGTCCCCATGAAGCTCCGGTCCCATACCAGCTGAATAGCTGCCAAGAATTTAACCCACCGGGCACCGCACCATGACTAGCAAATTTATCCGGAATATTCCCCCCCGACCACGGCGCTTCTGCCGGATATCTGGGATTGCCATTCGCATCCGTTGGAAATGGTTTATCAGCGGACCACAATCCAATAGCACCTCCATACCCGTACTCATTCTGCAAATCCTGATAACGATAAGCTTCGGTCCAACGTGTTGAGAAATTATAACCCCATTGGCTCCTCTTGCACCATACAAGGCGGCCGCCGTTGGACCTTTTAATACGTTTACTTCCTGTACATCTTCACTATTAATAAAATTGAGATAAGATCCCCAATCCTTCAATGCACCAAGATCGTTGGATTGTGTACCAGACTTACTGTCCACACCAATCGAATTTTCCTGAACTTGTACCCCATCTATAACCAATAGCGGTTGATTATTACCAAGCAAACTATTGTTACCACGAATGACGATCCGTTGTGATCCTCCTTCAATTCCATTTGGTACCGATATATTCAATCCGGCAACCTTACCCATGAGCCCCTGAGCCATGTTTGGTGGAGCTACCTTGGTAATATCCTTAGATTCTACCTTTTGAACGGAATACCCTATTTGACGTGATTCCTTTTGAATACCCAAGGCCGTTACGACCACTTCGCCCAGTTGGAGATTATCTTCCGCAAGCATAATGTCTAGTACTGACGAATTCCCTACCTGGCTCTCCCTTGTAACAAAACCGATAAAAGAAAACACCAGAGTACTTTGTTGGGAAGCTTCTATCGAATATCTGCCATCGAAAGAAGTGGTGGTCCCTCGTGAACTACCTTTGACGACAATAGAGGCACCGGCAATGGGCTCACCTTTATCATCCGTCACCTTTCCCGTTATAGTCTGAGCCCATACGGGAACGCTTATCATCAAGCAGACAATAAGTCGAAGTAAAAATTTGTGCATGTTTCTTTAGGTTATTGTGAAAGTGAACCTCATGCTCTAAATAAAATAAATATTTAGAAAAAGAGGATTATTAACCCAAATTAGTAAATTATTTTAATAAATAACATGCAACAAATATTTTTCTGTTTTGAGATTCAGAATTATATATACCAAAAATCAAAATAAAACAGAATAAATAATACTAATACGTTGAAATTTTCAGAATAAAAAACATTAAAAGTTAGAAAATACAGATTTTTATAATAAAATAACAATAAGCCATTTTATTATAAAAATAGTATCATTTTTAAAAAGAGCTTCTTACCAGGCCTTCCATCGTCCTATTGGCTACTTCAATTGAAGCGTTGTTCCGGCGGAGCCAGAGACGGCTTGTTTAAGATCGTCTGCATGACATATAATCACCTGAGCTACACCTTGCTCCAATGCTGCAAAAGCATTATCAAGCTTAGGAATCATCCCTTTATTAATGGCTCCTGTCGATTTGTAAGATGCGTAAGTCTCGGGTGTAAGCAAGGGTATTACAGAGGCATCATCTTCTGGATTAGACAATACACCCTTTTTCTCAAAGCAATAAATCAGTTTCACCTCAGCACTTTTCGCCATAGCCACAGCCGTAGCCGAGGCCATGGTATCCGCATTGGTATTAAGAAGTAACCCCTCGTTACTATACGTAATTGGAGCGATTACCGGCACGAGTTTACTGCTCAGCAATGCATTTATTTGAAAATCATTCACAGCTTCGATGTCCCCCACAAATCCATAGTCAATGGTTTTGACTGGTCTTTTCACGGAACGAATGATACCACCGTCAGCGCCGGTTAGACCAATGGCGTTACAAGCTGAGGCCTGCAATTGCGCCACAAGGTTTTTATTAACAAGTCCTCCGTATACCATGGTAACAACGTCCAGCATAGCTTTATCCGTGATTCGGCGACCATCCACCATTTGGGTTTCGATTTGAAGCCGGGAAGCCATCTGGGTAGCAACCTTACCTCCTCCATGTACCAGTATTCTTGAGGCTGTTAATTCTGAAAAATCTTTTAAAAACCTTGCACAGGCTTCCGGATTATCAATTACATTACCGCCAATTTTTACTACGTATAAGGATTCAGACATGTTCTTTCAGGATTGATACATAAAATTATGCA
>CALGRQ010000425.1 GCA_937880795.1 uncultured Dyadobacter sp.
ATAGGTTCTTTGTCAATAAAATTCACCTGCATGTAATTGCCAAAGCAAAAGAACTTATCCCGTCGTGTCAGGTAATTATTTTTGAAGATTACGACAAAGGGGTACTCAGTGCCGAAGCCATTGCTGAAATTACCGCTTTTGCCAACGAACATAACGTGCCGACTGTTGTCGATCCGAAAAAGAGAAACTTTTTGGCCTACAACAACACCACGTTGTTTAAACCCAATCTTAAAGAGCTAAGAGAAGGTTTGAAAATTGATTTTAATGTGGATAATCCGGAGGAATTACAGGCTGCGGTTCAGCACCTGAAAGAAACCCTCCAAATAAAAGGGGCTTTGATTACACTTTCGGAGCGAGGCGTTTTGATCGATTTTCAGGACGAAACCCATAAACTTCCGGCTCACATCCGTCATATCGCTGACGTGTCAGGAGCCGGCGATACGGTCATTAGTATAGCCGCGTGTTGCGTAGCGCTTGGTTTACCCGCAAAATCCATTGCCGCTATATCCAATTTAGGGGGTGGGTTGGTTTGTGAGTTAGTAGGTGTTGTGCCTATTGATAAAGCATTACTGAAACGTGAAGCTGCTAAGCTGAGTTAGTTACATTCGCTGCCACCCTATACGGGTGGTAGCTGCTTTACCTCCATTTGCTACCAGTTTACACCAAGCTGACCAATACCCATTTTCCTGATAAACTTATTGGATAAACCCGACCGACCCGTGATATACCGTACACTGGCTCCTATATAGGGTGTGGTTGCCGGGGTATAGCTTGTCAGATTTTCGCGCGCGGAGTTAAACGTTTTAAGCTGACGGAAAGTAGTAACGCCCGCCTCCAACGATATATTAACCGCCGTAAACAAATGTGCATTGGCGGCAACACCAATCTTAATTTGACGATAATTTTCACGTCGTAACATCTTTTCCTCTGGCGTCTGTATCTGGAAACCTCCACTGTATCCATTCAAACCAGCAAATGTGTCTATATTAAACCATTTGGTTGCTTTGTAATTGGCATTGACCATAAATGGCAGCAAAGCCGAAAGACGCCACTTTCCCAGACCTTTGTTCACGCCAAAAACCGGAATGATTCTGAGCTTTTGATTATACGCTATGGCAGAACCATATATGATTTGGGTTCGTAAACCCAGTATATGCATCCGGGCAGCACCACCCCAGAAAAAAGGCTGCGGTGAAAAAAAAGTTTCGTTGCTTTCTGTAACACCCAATCCACCACCATATACCCAAAGACGGTCTTTAATACTAGCCTGCATCCTCAGCACACCCAAAGAAAGGGTCTTATACCCATTGGTGGGATCATTTTTATCATCAATGGTTGGTTGTATTTGTGTGAACTGCGCCAGCATCACCGTATGCACGGCTCGTAAATCCAGCTTTTTACGAAGGCTATATCCCAATTGTACTTCACTCTGAATGGGTATCACGCCAGAAAATCCCGTACGCGTCACGCCATAGTCCCTTGTTCCATCCAAGCTCGAGGGTACGTTATAGTCTGCCCGAAGGGTTATATTCGGGTAAAATAATCGGCTGAGCGAAAAGTGCTGTGCAAAGGTTTCTGACACCGACGTCAACAGGAAGCATAGCAGCAAATAGTGAAAACGATTCATTGAAATAAGTTGGGGTGCAATTTTGGGCAAATAACGTGAAAAACAGACGGGTATTGCATCGAACCGACAATATGAAGTTTCGGGTAAAATTTGTTCATTTACATCGTATCATCATTGAACACCCCTTGAACATGATCAAATTACCCTCCATTGATACGCTTTTTCAGGCCTCACTTCGTACCGTATTACGCTTTAAATGGGTAGCACTCCTTGCGCTGGCTCGTATGATTGTATGGATATGGTATAACGAAACACCATATAAAGATGAAGCATTACGCAACGAACTGATTCGTGTTTCGTACGTGCTTTTTCTCGCGGTTCCAATTGGCATTGCCATTACCCTCGTGTCCGAACGTCGGCAATGGAAAAAAACCATTACAATGGGCGTATGGAGCGCCACCTATACAACGCTAGGCATTTACTATTTTTTCATCAATCAGGATCCCAACCAAACCGATTTTTACCGGTTTGTGCTATTTCTGGCCTCCGCTCACCTCCTTGTTTCGTTCATTCCTTTTTGGGGCTTTAAAGAGATCAATGGGTTCTGGCAATTTAACAAAACCCTGTTTTTGCAATTCCTAACCGCTACGTTGTATTCTGCAACTTTGTATATCGGACTGCTCATTGCCATTCAAACCATTAAATTTCTATTCAAAATTGAATTCTCTTTTGAAATTGAGCTCGACCTTGCCATATTCATTTTTACCTTCTTTCATACGATATTCTTTTTAAGTAAAATCCCTACACAACTAGCCTCTCTCGAACAAGAAAGTAGTTACCCCGTCGGTTTAAAAGTTTTTACACAATACGTCCTACTTCCACTGGAAGTCATTTATCTGGTCATTTTGTATGCCTATACAGGCAAAATTCTTTTTGAATGGACCTTGCCCGACGGCGGTGTGGCTTATTTAACATTGGCGTTTTCTATTGCCGGAATTCTGGCATTATTGCTCCTATATCCATTGCGCGAAAATCAGAAAGAACGATGGGTTTCTATTTACAGCCATCGGTTTTATCTTGCTATTTGTCCGCTAATCGTCCTGCTGAGCATTGGTATTTTTCGTAGAATCAACGATTATGGTGTTACCGAAAACCGCTATATCGTAGCCGTGCTTGCATTGTGGCTCGCTGCGATTACGATCTATTTTTTAGTGACCCGACGAAATGATATCCGGATTATCCCAATTTCTCTGTCCATCCTCAGTTTTGTCGTAGCTGTGGGTCCATGGAACATTTTTTCAGTCGCCCAAACGAGTCAATTCGAACAATTTGAAAGG